>JAPLJH010000112.1 GCA_026388695.1 Deltaproteobacteria bacterium
ATCATGGATGTCTGCGATTCCCAGGGGGTCGAACATCCGGTGATCATCAGCGAGTCGGGCCGGGCCGTGGTGGCGCATCATTCCGTGCTGGTGGTGGAGACCTTCGGCGACATCAAGAAGATGGAACATGCCCAGGAGCCGACCAAGCCGGAGATCAGCCACAAATTGGCGGATGAGGCCTGGTACAACTACAGCCACGTTAACCCCAGCAATCCGCTGGAGGCCTACCACGACGCCTTGCACAACAAGGAAGAGACCCAGGTTCATTTCGAGCTGGGCCTCATCGGCCTGGAGGTGAAGGCGGAGGTGGAGAAGCTGTTCTGGCTCACCGGCGCCAGGGTGTTGGAGCATTTCAAGGATGCCGAGTACAAGCCCGACGATATTGTCGAGTTGGAGAGCAAGTTTTCCGACCAGTATCTCTGCAATTTTAGCGTGTTCCAGTCCCTGCTCGACCATTGGGGCTACGGGCAGCTTTTCCCGATCATGCCCCTGCACCGGTTGACCGAGGAGCCGCAACGGAGGGGAACCCTGGCCGACATCACCTGCGATTCCGACGGCAAGGTCTCCAAGTTCATCAATCTGTACGAGGAAGGAGTGGATACCCTGCCGCTCCATGATCTCAACGGCAAGCCCTATTATCTTGGGGTGTTTTTGACCGGTGCCTACCAGGACATCATGGGCGACCTGCACAATCTCTTCGGCCGGGTGAACGAGGCCCATGTGTTTCTGGATGAGGACGAAGAATCCGGGTACTACATCGAGGAGACCATCGAGGGTACCACCATGGAAAAGGTGCTGGCCCTAGTCCAGTACACCGGCACCGATTTGAAGCGGAAGATGAAGAGTCAGGTGGACAGCGCCATCAAGGAAGACAGGTTGCGGCCCAATGAGGCCATGCGGCTCTTGGGCGAGTATGAGAAGGGGCTGAAGGGCTACACCTATTTGGATCTGAAGCAGGTTCGGAAGAAGGGCTGATCAAAAAATAACGGACTTGGAATAATCCAGGAAATTTACAGGTCCACGATACAGGTGCCAAGCGGCGAAGTAACAACCGATGTAATCGCAGATTTTTGCGATTACATCAATCCTGGGGGCGAAGAACCTTGAACACGGATTCTACGACCTGGTAAATCTCAAGGTCGTCGCCATAGACGTCCTGAACCTTGTCGTTCTCCATCAGATCCTCGCAGATGTACTGGGTCACATAGAGGCTGAGGAAGTTGGGGTCCACCACCAGCTGCCGTAGCGGGGCGATCTTGTACAGCATGTCAAACTCTTCCATGTTGGAGAGCTTTTCAAACAGCTCGTTGAATATCTTCCGGATCGCACCCTCATCGGTGATCTCAAGGATCTTTTTGTCCAACAGGCGCTGCACCATCTTGGTTGCCAGTTCGTCGGCGTTCTTGTAAAGCAATTGCATCATATAGCGCCGTTCCCGCTCGCGTTTGCGGTCGATTGCGCCGCCTGCCGTGTCGTTGTGAGGTCTGCTGTGACTGCCCATTCTCTTTATCTCCCGCGCCTGTGTCGAATGTTGTTCTTGGATGATTTTTAGTTAAATAACGGAAAATTCCATAAAGGGAAAGGGTAAAGATAAGAGAAGTCTTGCATTCGGGCAAAAATGTTTTATGAAACAGCGGGGATATGATTGTTCCTTTTCCGTGTCGTATGCTGATTTCTTCTGTAACATTGAGGTGAGAGATGACTAACACCATTGCTGCAACACGTTTAACCATCCTGCTGCCTGCGGGCCGCTTGCCTTTGGCGCTCATGGCCAAGGCCCATGAGTTGGCCGAAAAATACCAGCTGGGAATCTACCTGAGCACCCTCCAGAATCTGCGGCTCATGGGCATCCGGGAAGAGGATCTGCCTGTGCTCCGCGGGGAGCTGGCCGCGCTCGGTGCCCAGTTCAAGGGGCCGGGTAAGTTCCCGATTCCCCGAGTCTGCATCGGTGTGCGCGACTGCTCCATGGGCATCGGCGATCCGGAGCGGAT
>JAPLJH010000074.1 GCA_026388695.1 Deltaproteobacteria bacterium
GACAAATGTGCCGGTGATGCAGAGTGCGTAAACGCTTGTCCCGCACAGGTGTATGAGATGGTTGACGGCAAGGCCGAAGCTGTGAATGCTGACGAATGCCTGGGCTGTGAGACCTGTGTAGAGGTTTGCCCCGAGGGTGCAATCACCGTCACCGAGGTGTAATGTAGAAATTGTAGAACATCCTATGAAGTGTGTAGGCCTATTCCCACGATTGGGGGTAGGCCTATTTATTTGCGGGCTATGGACGGGTTCGGTATGGTGTGGCAGACTCCGAGGGGGAAAACATGAACTGGCTGGCCCGTTTGAAGCCTGGCGCGAGCACCAGCACCAATCTCCTGGCTGCCGCCCTGATGTGGAGTTGCATCGGCCTGTTTCTCATGGTGCGGGGCTATCTCCTGCACCCGGCTCTGCCTGGGATTTTTCTGGGCCTGGCCCTTGGGCTTGGTACGCTGAAAGCCTTTCTGGTTATTGAGCGGGCGGCCCGGAAGAATATCGCCCGGATTGTAGCGCGTCCGGATGGGATGTGTCTTGGCGGGGTATACTCCTGGCGGATGTGGGGGATGGTTGTCTGCATGATGCTTGGCGGTCGCCTGCTGCGCAATTCCTCCGTGCCTCCTCTGGTGGTCAGTGTTATATATGTTGCTGTTGGATGGGCGCTGCTGTTATCGAGCCGGCTCATCTGGCAGGAATGGAACGCACGCAAAGTTCTTCGCTGAGATAACGGGTTGTCTGGTATGGGAACACCTTCCTGGAATAGAGTGGAGATCGATCGTGCCGCCCTGCGCCATAATTTTCGGCAGGTGCGACAACTGATCGGCCCGGCGGTGGATATCTTGGCCGTGGTCAAGGCTGATGCCTATGGGCACGGCCTTGTCCCGGCAGCCCAGGCCTTTGCCGAGGCAGGGGCTACGGCCTTCGGCGTGGCTGAGGTCGAAGAAGGAGTGCGTCTGCGTCAGGTCGGAATAACCGGGCAGATCGTAATCATGCTTGGCGTTGACCGGCAAGGGGCAGCGGAGGCGGTGGCCCATGAGCTTACCCCCGTGGTCTATACCCTGGAAGCCCTGGAGTCTCTTGCCGCGCAGGCGGCAAAGGCCGGTTGCCGGAAAGGGGTGCAGATCAAGATCGATGTCGGCATGGGACGTCTTGGTCTTCTCCCCCACGAAATTGCGCCGTTTGTGGTTGCCTTGCGCCGGTTTCCCAATCTTTATCTTTCCGGGATTGCCAGCCATTTTCCCAAGGCCGATGTGGCAGGTGACGCCATTACGGAAGAGCAGTTTGCCCTGTTTCAGGAGCTGTTGAGCCAGGTGCAAGACGAAGGGGCGGGGCGGATCAGGCATATTGCCAATTCGGCCACCCTGATGCGCTACCCCGAGATGCGCTGTGACTTGGTGCGGCCGGGTATTTCCCTGTATGGCTGTTACCCGGCGGAGTGGCTGGGGCAGGCTTCCGCCTTGGATCTGCGGCCGGTCATGCGTTTTGTCACCACGGTGCTTCAGGTCAAGGAGGTTCCGGCGGGGCAGGGGATCAGCTATGGCCACAGGTATGTGACCGATCGGCCCACCAGGCTGGCGGTTTTGCCGGTGGGGTACGCTGACGGTTATCTGCGGCGAATGGCGGGCAAGGCCGAGGTGTTGCTGGCTGGGCAGCGGGCGCCGGTCCGTGGTATGATTTGCATGAATGCCTGCATGGCCGATGTGACGGATATTCCTGGGGTCAAGGCCGGGGATGAAGCGGTGCTGCTCGGCTGTCAGGGGGCAGGGGAGATCAGGGCCGAGGAGATCGCCCGCTGGTCCGACACCATCAACTATGAGATTCTTTGTCTTTTCGGCTCCTGCAATCGGCAGGTGTATGTTGACAGTTTGAGCTGAACAGTTACACAAATATTTTTTGGATTAGAAAAACAATGATCAAAACACGCCTGAAGACATTGATAGACCACTGCTTTAGCCAAGGGGTTGAGGCAGGATTCTGGTCCGTTGCCGCAGCGGGGGCTTATTCCTTGGACGAACCCAAGCACGCGGGTCAGGGCGATCTGGCCACGAATCTGGCCATGGTGGTGGCGGGCAAAGATCAGAAGAACCCCCGGGCCATTGCTGCCCAGCTGCTGGAGATGCTTGCCCCCCATACCGATCTGCTGGACAAGGTGGAGATCGCCGGGCCGGGCTTTGTCAATTGTTACATCAACAAGTCTGTCTGGCAGTCCGTGCTGCCCGAGGTCTGTACCCAGGATGCAACCTTTGGTCTGAGCAAAATCGGGCAGGACAAGAAGGTGCTGGTCGAGTTTGTCAGCGCCAACCCCACCGGCCCCTTGAGCGTTGGGCATGGGCGGCAGGCGGTGTTAGGCGACGCCATTGCCAGCCTGCTTGCCGCCACCGGCCACCAGGTTACCAGGGAATATTATTACAACGATGCCGGCCGACAGATGCGGGTGCTGGGGGAATCCACCCAGGCCAGGTATCTTGAAGCGCTGGGTCTGCCTTTCACCTTCCCGGAAGACGGCTATCAGGGGCAGTACATCCGCGACATCGCCCAATCGCTCATCGAGGAGCAGGGCGATTCCCTCAAGGATGAGCCGGATGTCATGGTGTTCAAGAACAAGGCCGAGCAGGTTATCTTTGCCGATATCAACGGGACCTTGCATCGTCTGGGCATTGTCTTTGACAACTACTACAACGAACATTCCCTCTACGAAAACGGTCTGGTTGATGATGTGGTCGCTTCCCTGCGGGAAAAGGGGCTGGCCTACGATCAGGACGGCGCGGTCTGGTTCAAGGGCACCGAGTGTGGCCTGCCCCAGGACCGGGTGATCATCAAGTCCACCGGCGAGCCGACCTACCGGCTGCCGGACATGGCCTATCACCGGGAGAAATTCAAGCGCGGCTTTGACTGGATGGTGGATATCTTCGGCTCCGACCACATCGCCACGGTGCCGGATGTACTGGCCGGGGTCAAGGCCCTGGGCTATGATCCAAGCAAGGTGACCGTGGTCCTGCACCAGTTCGTCACCCTGTTGCGCGACGGACAGCAGGTGAAAATGTCTACCCGCAAGGCCAATTTTGTCACGGTGGACGAACTGCTTGACGAGGTCGGCCCGGATGTGGCCCGCTTCTTTTTCCTTATGCGCAAAGCGGACAGCCAGTTGGAGTTTGATCTGGATCTGGCCACCAAGACCAGCCAGGAAAACCCGGTCTACTATGTCCAGTACGCCCATGCCCGGTTGCACAGCATCCGCAGGCAGGCCGAGGCCAAGGGCATCACCCTGGGGAGCTTGGAGGATGCACCGCTGGCCAGACTCACGATGGATGACGAGACCCATTTACTTAAGGCCATGGCCGCTTTTCCTGCTTTGGTGGAGGGCGCGGCCCTTGATCTGGCTCCGCATCGGCTGGTTTTTTTCCTCCAGGATGTTGCCGGACAGTTCCACAGTTACTACAATAAGCATCGGATCGTTTCCGAGGATACGGAACTGAGCCGGGCCCGTCTCTGGTTGGCGATGGGCATAAGGGTTGTCTTGCGAAATGGTCTTGCCCTGATTGGGGTGAGCGCTCCGGAATCCATGTAGGGTATCGGGGCATGTCCTGTAAAGATCAGCATGGGGAGGCGTTGCCAGATGTTGCCTGGCAACGGATAATCTGGATATGACCGCACCGAAGCAGAAAGCCAAATTTGGATTTGTTGTCCGTTTTGAGCTGGGCCTTTTGGGGATGTTTACTCTGACCCTGGTCACCGGCTGTATCTTTTTCTGGATGTTCATTATCGGCATCTGGGCCGGGCAGACCATCCTCCAGCCGACCCCGGGAGAGGAAAAATCCCCGTTGGCAAAGCTTGCCGGGGCGTTGCAACCGGGAAATCCGGCCATGGTCGAACCTGCTGTCTCCCCGGAGCAAAAGAAAAACGTGGCGCCACCGGAAGCGGGGGCGCCGCAGGGTTCGTCTCCTGCTTCCGAAACGGAATGGGCCGAGGCCGAGCCCTCTTTCTTTGCCTTACAGGTTTCTGCGGTTAAGGATCAGGACCGGGCGAAACAGGATGTCGCCCAATGGCGGGGCCGAGGCTATGAGGCTTTTTCCGTGCCGCCTGAGGACAAGGATGATCCGTTTTTCCGGGTCTATGTGGGCAAGTTTGACAAGCTGGCCGAGGCCAACCAGCTCATCGCCAAGCTGGAAAAAGAGGAAAAGGTCAAGGCCTACATCGCCCTGCTGCCTGCTTCCCGGCTCCAGGCCCCCTGATTCTTTTTTGGGAAATCTTTTTCTTTGCGGGCAGTTATGGTAGAACGAACGGGTTCCGTTCAGCCGGACGGGCCGAAAAATATGTGAGACCGTACCATGATTGTTGAAATCGCAGGTAAGCGACCAACGGGAGACTCCGAGAAGCCGCGATTACAACGGTTATTACGCTGTGGCCAGTTGATTGCTTTTGCGGACCTTTGACCGCTTTCCTTCTTTTGTGAGACCGTCATGATTCGTGATGCCAGGATGGACGATGTGAAGGTGATGTATGCTCTGTTGCAGCATTTCGCCGATAAGGGCTTGCTCCTTGGCCGTTCCTTAAGCTCCCTCTATGATCAATTGCGGGATTTTAAGGTCTTTGTTAAGGACGGTGACGATTCCGCCTCCGGGCAAATTCTCGGAATCTGCGCCCTGCATGTCTGCTGGGAAAATCTGGCCGAGATCCGTTCTCTGGCCGTGGTGGAAGAAGCCCAGGGTCAGGGGCTTGGTCGGCAGTTGGTTGAGGCCTGTCTGACCGAGGCCGATCATTTCGGCATCAGCAGGGTCTTTACCCTGACTTATCAGCCCGCTTTTTTCGAGCGGCTTACGTTCAGGCCCATCGATAAGAACGAGCTTCCCCACAAGGTGTGGAGTGATTGTATCCAATGTCCGAAATTCCCGGATTGCAACGAAGAAGCCTTGGTCTGGGAAAAATGCGCCGCAACAAAATAATGTCGTTAACGGGATATAGCCAAAACGGCATAAAGAGCCGTAACGAAAGGGCCAAGAAAGCAAAGGTCATTTCGTAACGGCTCCTAAAGAAAAAATGATCGCGTCGGGGTGTGCTTAGTGGCATGCCGATGGTGTTGACCTTCTGGAGTGGAAATATGATCGGTTCTGTTTTGAAGAAGATTTTTGGCAGCAAGAACGAACGGGTTCTTAAAAGCATTCAGCCGCTGGTGGCGGCGATCAACCAGCTGGAACCCGAGATTCAGAAGCTTGATGACGCTTCGCTGGTGGCGAAGACCGAGATTTTTAAGGCGCGGCTCGCTGCCGGAGCAACCCTGGACAGTCTGTTGCCCGAGGCCTTTGCCGTCTGTCGCGAGGCGGCTTGGCGGGTTCTGGAAATGCGCCATTTCGACGTGCAGCTCATCGGCGGCATCATTCTCCATCAGGGCAAGATCGCCGAGATGAAAACCGGCGAGGGAAAAACCCTGGCCGCCACCCTGGCCGTCTATCTCAATGCCCTCACCGGTCGCGGCGTGCATGTGGTCACGGTCAATGATTATCTGGCCCGGCGCGATGCCGAATGGATGGGCAAGCTCTACACCTTTCTTGGGTTGAGCGTTGGCTCCATCCTGCATGAGATGGATGATGCGGCCCGCCGGGAGGCCTACGCTAGCGATATTACCTACGGAACCAACAACGAGTTCGGCTTTGATTATCTGCGCGATAACATGAAATTCGAGGTTGCCGAGTTCTGCCAACGGGACTTCCACTACGCCATTGTCGATGAGGTGGATTCCATCTTGATCGACGAGGCCCGAACCCCCCTGATCATCTCCGGTCCGGCCGAGATGTCCACCGAGCTGTATGAGAAGGCGGACCGGATCATCCCCAACTTCAAGGTCGACGAGCATTACACCCTGGACGAAAAGGCCAGGTCGGTCGCGCTTACCGAGGAAGGGGTGGCCCTGGGCGAGAAGCTCGTCGGGGTGGAGAATCTTTACGATCCCCGGAATATCGAGTGGCTGCATCACCTGAATCAGGCCTTGAAGGCCAATGTTCTCTTCAAGCGGGATGTGGATTATCTGGTGCGCAACGGTCAGGTGGTGATCGTGGACGAGTTCACGGGGCGGGCCATGGAGGGCCGCCGTTTCAGCGATGGTCTGCACCAGGCCCTTGAGGCCAAGGAGCGGGTCAAGGTGGAGCGGGAGAATCAGACCCTGGCCTCCATCACCTTCCAAAATTATTTCCGGATGTATGAAAAACTCGGCGGCATGACCGGCACCGCAGACACCGAGGCGGCGGAGTTCAAGAAGATCTACAACCTCGACGTGGTGGTCATCCCCACCCACAACAACATGATCCGCAGGGATTATGCCGATGTGATCTATAAAAACGCCAAGGCCAAGGATCGCGCCATCATCCGGGAGATCCAGGAGCTGCATAAAAAAGGCCAGCCCGTGCTGGTGGGCACCATCAGCATCGACGTTTCCGAGAAGATTTCGGCCATGTTGAAAAAAGTGGATGTGCCCCATGCGGTGCTCAACGCCAAGCAGCATGACAAGGAAGCCGAGATTGTCGCCGATGCCGGACAGAAGGGCAAGGTGACCATCGCCACCAACATGGCGGGGCGCGGCACCGACATCAAGCTGGGCGAAGGCGTGGTTGAGCTGGGCGGGTTGCATATCCTGGGCACCAGTCGTCACGAGAGCCGCCGGATCGACAACCAGCTGCGCGGCCGATCCGGTCGCCAGGGCGATCCCGGATCATCCCGTTTTTATCTCTCGCTTGAAGACGATCTGTTGCGGATTTTCGGCTCCGACCGCATCTCCGGCATCATGGACAAACTGGGCATGGAAGAGGACGAGCCCATCGAGCACACCATGATTAGCCGGGCCATCGAAAATGCCCAGCGCAAGGTAGAGGGGCATAACTTCGATATGCGCAAGCACCTGCTTGAGTATGACGATGTGATGAACAAGCAGCGCGAGGTGATCTACCGTCAGCGCCGCGAGGTGTTGGGCTCGGACGATGTCCATGAGGTCGTGACCGATATGTTCCCGGAACTGGCTGAGATGGTGGCGCACGAGTTTGCCGAAACAAGGATCGCCTCGGAGGAATGGGATTGGCATGGGGTCTCCGAAAGGATGTTTACCCTGTTCGGGTTTGCTGGGGAGTGGAGCGAGGCGGAGAAAAAGAATCTTGATCTTGGCGGCTTTACCGAGTTGATCCTTGCTGCCCTGGAAAGTCGTTATGCCCAGCGGGAGCAGGAAGTCGGCACCGCCAACATGCGTCATTTGGAGCGGGTTGTTCTGTTGCAGATCGTGGATCACCACTGGAAAGAGCACCTGCTCAACATGGATCATCTCAAGGAAGGCATCGGCCTTCGCGGCTATGGTCAGAAGAACCCCCTGGATGAGTACAAGAAGGAAGGGTTCAACATGTTTGGCGAGATGATCTCCACCATGAAGAACCAGACCGTCAGCACCCTGTTTCGTCTCCAGCTGGTGCGCGACGAGGAGGTCGCCGAACTGGAGCGCGAGCAGCGGGAGCAGCGCCAGCCCATGCAACTGAGCCGCGGCGCCGAAGGGGAAGACGAGCACAAGCCGTTTTCCCGCGAGGGAGACAAGGTAGGACGTAACGCCGACTGCCCTTGCGGCAGCGGGCAAAAATATAAACGGTGCTGCGGCAAGAGCAGCGGGAAGAAGTGAGATGGCGGCGGAAAATTTTTCAGTCCAGGGCTTTAAGGCTGCGGCGGTAAACTCCGGAATCCGGGGTAAGGATCGGCTCGATCTTGCCCTGATCGTGAGCGACAAGCCAGCTGTGGTGGCCGGGGTGTTCACCGCCAGTCTGGTCAAGGCGGCGCCGGTGCTCCTCGACATGGAGCGCTGCCGCACCGGAAAGGCCCAGGCGATTTTGGTAAATTCCGGCATCGCCAATGCCTGCACCGGCGAGGAAGGCATGCGCCTGGCGCGGCTGACTACGGCTATGGCGGCGGATGCTCTGAATATCGCCCCGGAGCTGGTGCAGGTTTGCTCCACCGGCGTCATCGGGCAGCAACTGGAGCTGGCCTGTTTTCAGCGGGGGATTCCCAAGGCTGCCCAAAGACTTTCCGCTGAGGGTCTTGTTGACGTGGCCCAGGCCATAATGACCACCGACACCGTGCGCAAGACCGCGGTGCGCACCGCCCTCATCGACGGCAAGCCGGTCAAGCTTCTCGGCATGGCCAAGGGTGCAGGCATGATCATGCCCAACATGGCCACCATGCTGGGTTTTATCCTCACCGATGCCAAGATCGGGCACGACCTGCTTCAGAGTATATTGCGAAAGGTAGCGGCCAAAACCTTCAACGCCATAACCGTGGACGGCGACACCAGCACCAACGACACGGTGCTGATCATGGCCAACGGATTGGCGGTACACCCGCCCATTGCCGAGGATCGGCCCGAGGCGCTCGCTGCTTTTGCTGCCGCCCTGGAAGACCTGTGCAAGGAACTGGCCCTAATGATCATCCGGGATGGGGAAGGCGCGACCAAGCTGGTGACCATACGAGTCCAGGGCGCGGCTACTGAGGAGCAGGCCGATCAGGCGGCCCGGACCGTAGCCAACTCCAATCTGGTCAAGACCGCCTTTTTTGGCGAGGATGCCAATTGGGGCCGGATCATTGCCGCCCTGGGCCGCTCCGGCGCAGAGTTTGACCAGCACAAGGTGGACATCGCCTTTGACGACGTGCTCATGGTGCACAATGGCTTGGGCCAGAGCGCCGAGGTGGAGGCTCGCGCCACGGCGGTGCTCAAGAAACCGGAGTTCGTACTCACCATCGATCTGCATGCTGGTCCGGGGTGCAAGGATA
This sequence comes from Deltaproteobacteria bacterium, assembly GCA_026388695.1. GTDB lineage: Bacteria > Desulfobacterota > Desulfobulbia > Desulfobulbales > Desulfurivibrionaceae > Thiovibrio. The sequence continues at coordinate 8,785 of JAPLJH010000074.1, forward strand.
TCTATACCTGTGATTTTTCCCTGGATTACGTGAAGATCAACGCGGATTATCGATCATAGGGCGACAGCCTTTTCTTGCCCCTGTTGCCCCTGAATCAGTTACGATTTTATCGACGGAGGCGGCATGCGTAAGATCCTTTTTTCAGCCTTGCTCCTCGCTGTCGTAGCCATCGGTCTGCTCCATCTCTTCACCTCCGGCGATTTCATTTTTTATCACAACATCTACCGGCGGCTCAGCTATTTTCCCATCGTCCTGGGTGGCCTCTGGTTCGGCGTGGCCGGAGGCCTGGGCATTGCGGTGCTCTCCTCCATCGCCTTTATCCCCCACGTTCTCCTCTATGTCGGGCACGGACCGCAAGCATACCTCAGTGAGCTGATGGAGATCGTCCTCTATCTGGCGGCCGGGCTGTTGGTCGGGGTGATCTCCGGGCGGCAGACCCGTCTGCGCGAACGCTACCAGCAGTTGTCCGAGAAGCTGCAAGCCTCCTATGTCCGGCTCCATGATGAAACCGCCCAGCTCATCGAGGCGGAGACCAGGCTGGCCGCGGCGCAGAAATTTTCTGCCTTGGGCAAGCTGTCCGCCTCCCTGGCCCATGAGATAAAAAACCCCCTCGCCTCTATCAAGGGCACGGCGGAGATCCTCCGCGATGAATTTCCCAGGGATCACCCCAAGCGGGAGTTCGTGGATATCCTTTTCAAAGAAACCGGCAGGCTGCACGACACGGTGGAGGAAATCCTCCACTACTCCAAGGGGCGGCCCCAGGAACGGGAAGAGGCCACGGAGCCTCTGGTTGCGGTGGCCCGGCATGTTGGGGCGCTGCTGGAGAGGCAGCTGCGGGAAAAACAGGTGCGCTTTATCCTGCCGGAAAATGGCGAGGCCCAGCATCTATTGGTGGAAAGCGCCAAGTTTTCCCAGGTGCTGTTGAATCTTTGCCTTAATGCCCTGGACGCGGTTTTACCGGGCGGGCAGATCTGGCTTCTGGTCGAAAACGGTGCGGACGGAGGCTGGCGGATCGCTGTCTGCGACGATGGACCGGGTGTGCCGGAGGCGGAGAAGGAACGGATATTTGAGCCGTTTTATTCCGGCAAGGCCGGTGGCACTGGCCTTGGCCTGTTGATCAGTCGGAAGATCGTGGAAAGCTACGGTGGGAGCCTCTTGGTCACGGACCATCCGGGGGGCGGGGCCTGTTTTGAGATTTTGCTGCCCGCCAAAAACGGCGCGGGCCTTGGGCAGGCAGGGTGAATTCATGAAACCACGGATACTTTTGATCGATGATGACGCAAGCCTGCGTCGGGTTACGGAGTACAACCTGAGCAGCGCCGGTTTCAGCGTGTTTGGCGCGGCTTCGGGCAAGGAAGGGTTGGCGTTATTTCGCAAGCACGACCCGGATCTGGTGATCACCGATGTGCAGCTTGGCGATTTGAACGGACTACAGATCCTGGCGGCGGTGAAAAAAGAGTCGCCCATTACCCCGGTGCTGGTGATCACGGCCTTCGGCTCCATCGAGCTGGCGGTCAAGGCCATGCAGGAAGGGGCTTTTACTTTCTTGGCCAAGCCCTTTGACCGGGAGGCCCTGCGGCTTTCCTGCCGAAAAGCCCTGGAGCTGCGGGAGTTGCACGAGCAAAAACAGCAGTTGAGCGGCGAGGTCAACCGGCTCACGGGCACCGAGGGCATGGAAACCGCTAACTCGGCCATGGCTGAGTTGCTCGACACGGCAAAGCGGGCGGCCAACAGCGAGGCCACGGTGCTTATTGCCGGAGAATCGGGCACCGGTAAGGAGGTGCTGGCCCGGCTCATCCATCAGCACAGCCCCAGGGCGCAAGGACCCATGGTGGCAGTGAACTGCGCCGCCATCCCGGAAAACCTGCTGGAAAGCGAACTCTTCGGCCATGTCAAAGGCGCCTTCACCGGAGCGGTAAGCAGCCGCAAGGGGAGGTTTCAATCCGCAGCTGGCGGCACGCTGTTTTTGGATGAGATTGGCGAGCTGCGTCTGGATCTGCAGGCTAAGTTGCTCCGCGCCATTCAGGAGCGGGTGGTGGCGCCGGTGGGCGCGGAGCAGCCGGAGGCGGTGGATGTCCGCCTGATAGCCGCTTCCAATCGGGATCTGTACGCAGCCATCGGCCAGGGAACCTTCCGGGAGGATCTCTATTATCGTTTGGGGGTTATTCTCCTGCATCTCCCGCCCCTGCGGGAACGGCGGGAAGATATTCCGGGGCTGGTGGCACATTTTCTCATTAAGTTGGGCGCTCCCGCCGGGGTACGTTTTTCCGCCCCGGCCTTGGCCAGGCTCAAGGCCCATTCCTGGCCCGGCAATATCCGTGAGCTGCAAAATATTGTCGAGCGTGCGGTTATCCTGCGCAAGGGACTGCTCATTGAGGCGGATGAACTCCAGCTTACGGTTGTACCCTCGTCTGCAACGACAAACGGAATTCCGGAAATTCCGGACGATGGGCTGTCCCTGGAAGCGGTGGAGCAGGGCCTGATTAAAAAGGCCCTGGCCAAGGCCAATGGCAATCGCTCCGAGGCAGCCCGCCTGCTCAAAATTCCACGTCATGTTCTGATCTATCGTCTAGAAAAATTCAAAATCTAAGTAGCAGTGTAGCAGCACCGCATCTGCGTCGCTGCTGCACTGCTACTCCTGAATGTTCCCAGTCGGTGGAGAATATTCTTCAGATGTTTTGGTGAATATTCTCCATAATCCAGTTGTTCTCGTTGTCTTCAGTCCTTCTCCTATCTTGTAACATCCCGTCATAGCTTTCTTTTTTCCGTTTGTGCCCAGGTGGCATGAGGCTTGCTTGGTGGAGTATTAGCGGGCGATACACAAGAATGGATGCAAAAAACGGAAACATGATGCGATACATATGGGGATCACTGGGATTGGTTGGCATTCTGGTCTTGATTGTGTGGGGTTTCAATAGGGACCCTTCTCCGGTTGGCGATCCCGCGGCCTGGGCCTGTCTGACGTGCGACCAGAATGTCTGCCCGGCGACAACGGCATCCTGGCGAGAGCTTTTCGTGAAAATCTTTGGCAGTAATGTCCCTGAAAAATAAACAAGGAGAAGCGTGGTGAAAAAAACATCTGTAGTAGTTGCAACGGTGGTGATGTCTATGGTGCTGGTTGGCACGGCCATGGCCGGTTTCTGGGGGGACAAGGTAGTGACTCTTACTCCGGCCAAGGGCCGATTGGAAATCCCGGTGGCTGCCGTCAGTGACGGCAAGGCCCATCATTTCAAGGTTCAGGCCACCGATGGCGTCATGGTGACGTTCTTTGTAATTAAAAGCAGCGATGGTGTTGTCCGGACGGCCATGGACGCCTGCGACGTCTGTTATCGGGCGGGCAAAGGGTATGAGCAAAACGGCGATGACATGGTCTGTCAAAATTGCGGTATGCGGTTTCCTTCGGCCAAGATCAACGAGGTGAAAGGCGGCTGCAACCCGGCTCCTTTGACCAGAGTGATTGAAGGCGATAAGCTGGTGATCGCCATGGCCGACATCGACCAGAATAGTTGGTATTGCAAATTCAAAAAGTAGTAACTGTCCAGCAGCACCGCATCTGCTTTGTCATCGGTCTGCTCATGTGCAACAGCACACTTCGCAGGCCTCTTCCGCGCATCTGCGGCACTGCTGAACAGTTACTGTTTCTGGGTTACATTTTTGAGTTGAAAACAAAGTAAGAGGTCTGGCGCGGATGGTTTACGATCTTGAAAAATACCGGGAAAAACGGGAACGGGTTTTGGGAGTAAAGAAACGGGGCCTGGGATTTGGCCGCGTGGCGGGCCTTGTTGCCATTGCCATTCTTCTTGGCTTGGGTCTGATTGTTGTCCCTCGGTCCATCGCCTTTCTGCAAAACCGTCAGCTTGAGGATGCCATTTATAAATTGTCCGGGGAGCGGTCCGAGGCAGACCAGGCGTTGGCGGAACTTAAAAAGCAGGAGGGGGTGCGCGATGTGGTGGTGGATGCCCATGGCGCACGGGTTGTCGTTACTTACAATAAGGGCGTGCTTGATACGGCACGGATTTCCGCCTTTCTCCTGAAGCAGGGTGCACAGGCGGTGCTGCTCAATGAAGTGGGCCACAGCCAGCGGATGCATACCATGAAAAAGGAGGCTGCGGCGACCGGAGGCCAGTAGCCCGACCGGACTGCGCGGAAAAAACAGATGAAGCTCTATCATATCTCTTGCAACAACCTCATGCGCCGCAAGGGCAAGGTGATCTTTCTCGTGCTCGGCCTGATGCTGGGGATCGCCACCATTGTCACCCTGTTGTCCATCACCGAAAGTATGACCCGCGATATCGAAGATCGGTTGGACCGGTTTGGGGCCAACATCGTCATGGTGCCCAAAAGCGAGAACCTTGCCCTGAGCTATGGCGGCATCACCGTGGGCGGCGTGAACTATGCGGTGAAGGAGTTTGCCGAAAAAGATATCGCCGGGATTCGGGAGATTGAAAACCGTGAGAATCTCGGGGCCGTGGCCCCCAAGGTGCTTGGCGCGACTCAGGTCATGGGTCAGCAGGTGCTTCTGATGGGGGTTGATTTCGCGGTGGAACTCCCGCTGAAAACCTGGTGGCATCTGGACGGCACCGCACCAGCGGCCGCAGATGATCTCATCGTTGGGGCCGAGGCCGCTACGACCCTGGATCTTGCCGTCGGCAACACCGTGCCGCTTGGCCGCCGGACCTTTAGGGTGGCCGCAATTCTTGAATCCACTGGAGCTGCGGAAGACAGCATGATCATCGGCGATCTCCATGCCGTGCAGGAGGTGTTGGGCAAGAAAGGCATTATTTCCCTGGTGGAGATCGCCGCCTTTTGTCGGGATTGTCCGATCACCGAGATGGTCTTGCAGATCGCGGAAAAATTTCCCGGCGCCAAGGTCACCGCCCTCAAGCAGGCGGTGATGGCCAAGATGCAGTCCGTTGAGTTGTTCAAGGCCTTCAGCTACGGCATTGCCGGGCTGGTGATCTTTATCGGTTCGCTCTTGGTTTTTGTCACCATGATGGGGGCGGTGAACGAACGGACCCGCGAGATCGGCATCTTTCGGGCCATTGGTTTCCGGCGGGGCCATGTCATGCAGATCATTCTCCTGGAGGCCATTGTCGTCGGGTTTCTCGGCGGTTTCCTGGGGTTTGTCAGCGGCAACCTCATCGCCTGGGCGGTGTTGCCCCTGGTTATCCCCAACGGAGCCTTTGCCGGGGTGAATCTCTCCCTCGGCGCTCTGGCCATCCTGCTTTCTATTTCCCTCAGCCTGCTGGCCAGCCTGTATCCGGCCAGGAAGGGCAGCAGCCTTGATCCCAGCGAAGCGCTGCGGGCCCTGTAGGAGAAGCCATGCAAACAAGAGAAAACGCAGTGCGCCATCTCATCGAAATCCGGGATATCGGCAAGGATTACCAAGTCGGAACGAATACGGTAAGCGCCATCCGGCACATGAACTTTCAGGTGGACGACGGCGAGTTCATCAGCATCATGGGTCAATCCGGCTCCGGGAAAAGCACCCTGCTGGCTGTGCTGGGCGGGCTTAACCATCCGAGCCGGGGGCAGGTCCTCGTCGATTCCCTGGATATCTATGACTTAAGCAGCGAACAGCGGGCGGATTTTCGCAGCGAATATATCGGTATCATCTTCCAATCCTTTCAGCTCATCTCCTACCTGACGGTGTTGGAAAACATTAAGCTGCCCATGGCCATTACCGGCATCTCCGCCAAGGAGCAAGACGCCATGGCCCAGTCGGTTCTGGATAAAGTGGGGCTTGGGGCCAAGGCGGAACGCTTGCCGGATCAGCTTTCCGGCGGCGAGCAGGAACGGGTTGCCATTGCCAGGGCCATTGTTAATCGGCCGCCCATTCTGTTGGCCGACGAACCCACCGGCAGCCTGGACAGCGAGACCGCTGAAGGGGTCATGGCCCTGCTACGCCAGTTGAACAAGGAAGGCCTGACCATCATCATGGTGACGCATAACCCGGATGCCTGCCGTCATGGCGACCGGACCATCTTGGTTCGGGACGGCCTCTGCCTGGCCCAGTGATACCGCCGGTTTTTTTCTAACAAAGGATAATTACCTTTGACAGTATTCTTCTAAAACTTATAGGATGAACTATTGTGTACGTGTTACTCCGTATTCAGTTGTGCTTCCGCCGCCAGGTAAACGCCTGGGCCGGAAGGTTCCTTGTCGTGCCTGTATGGGGTTCCGGGTTACCCGGGAAAAGCATGAAACAAATACAGCAAGGAGAAGTGTCATGGGAAGCAGTATGAAGAAGATCGGAATGATGGGTTTGACCCTGTTGGCCAGCGCCATGTTTGTTGCGGCGGCTCAGGCGGAGATCAAGATCGGTATCCTGGCCCTGCGGGGCGCACCCAAGGTCATGGAGGAATGGTCCGCCACCGGCGAGTATCTCACCGGTAAAATGGGGGAGCCGGTTACCATTATGCCCCTGGAGTTTGCGGCCATTGAGCCCATGCTGAAAGATGGTAAGATCGATTTCGTGTTGGCAAACTCCTCTTTTTTTGTGGAGATGGAAAAACTCTACGGCGCCAAGGCTGTGGCCATGCAGATCAATTCGGCAGGCGGCAAGCCGGTCAAGGAGTTCGGCGGGGTGATCTTTGCCCGCAAGGACAGCCCCATCAATACTCTCTCCGATCTCAAAGGCAAGAAATTCATGGTGGTGAAGGCCTCTTCCTTTGGCGGCGGTCAGATGGCCATGCGGCTTCTGCTGCAAAACGGCATTGATTACCGAAAAGATTTTGCCGAGTTCAAGGAAGGCGGCAAGCATGACAATGTCGTTTTGGCCGTGAAAAACGGGGCCATGGATGCCGGCACCGTTCGTACCGATACCCTGGAGGCCATGGAAAAGGAAGGCAAGATTTCCATTTCCGAGTTTAAGATCATCAACCAGGTCAAAGACAGCTTCCCCTTTGTGCACAGCACCGAGCTGTATCCCGAGTGGCCCATGGCTGCGGCAAAGCATGTTGATGCCGATAAGGTCAAGAAGCTTGGCGAGGCTCTCATGGCGGTGAAGCCTGATTCAGAGGCGGCCAAGAAAGCCGAAATCCTTGGTTGGGCGCCGCCTGCGGATTTCAAGAACGTACGGGAATGCCTGAAAGCGCTTAAGTATGGGGCCTTTGCCAACTGATCTGTTTGGGGTATCAAACCTGGTGCTGGTTTTGCTGGCTGGGGTTTCCACACCGCCAGCAAAACCATGCGCAGACAGGCGGGAGATTATTTCTGATCATCGCCGTTGATTCAAAAGTTGACGCCGCCGTATATCCAGCAAGGGGATTGTAATGGCTTCGAAAAATAAGGGAATTGCCGCTAAGTTTATTCTCATCGTCTCAATCCTGGCGCAGGGCTTGATGGCCGTGTTGGCGGTGGTTGCTATTTACACTGCCAGCCACTCCCAGAGCAAGCAGGCGGATGAGTTTGTCAGTCGGCTCAAGTCCGAGCAGGCAGAGCAGGAAAAGCTGCTGGCCGGGGAGATGAGGCAGAAGGGGAATTCCATTGCCGCTCTCTTGGCCCAAACAGGATCGGCTCTGATCGTGGGGTATGATTTTGATTCCCTGACCAAGCTTGCCACCAACGCCAAGGATGACGAAGACATTGTCTCCGTGGTGTTTTATGGCAAGGACAAGACCGTGGTTGCCCAGGCCAAGGACCAGGAGGAAGCCAAGGAAACCCTGCGCAAGGAAATCCTGTTCGATGGCAAGACCATCGGATCTGTCGAGGTGGGCTTAAGCTTTGCCGGGGTTGAGAAGAACTCTGCGGAAGTCTCCCGCCGCATCGAGGAACAGGTGCGGGTTACGCAGGAAGAACTGACCGCAGCCTCCTGGCGGCTGGGGCTTGTCATCCTTCTCGCCATTGGCGGGGTGGTGGTGGCCCTCTGTTTTGCCGTGTACTGGAGTTTGTCCCGTTTTGTTATTACCCCGGTTGGTCGGATCATTACCGGGTTGGAGGACTGTGCGGCCCAGGTGACTTCTGCCTCGGGGCAGCTTTCTGGTGCAGCGCAGAGCTTGGCGGAAGGCGCCTCCGAGGAGGCCGCTTCCCTGGAGGAGACTTCCGCCTCTTTGGAAGAGGTCTCGACCATGGCCCGGCGCAATGCCGATAACGCCTCCGAGTGTAATTCGCTTATGCGCGAGGTGAATACGGTGATGGGCAAGGCCAATCAGTCCATGGCCGCGCAAACCGTGGCCATGGGGGAAATCTCCAAGGCCAGCGAGCAGACCTCGAAGATCATTAAAACCATTGACGAGATTGCCTTTCAGACCAACCTGCTGGCCCTGAATGCCGCAGTTGAAGCAGCCCGGGCCGGTGAGGCCGGGGCCGGGTTTGCCGTGGTCGCCGATGAGGTTCGCAATCTGGCCATGCGGGCGGCTGAAGCGGCCCGCAGCACTGCGGATCTTATCGAAGGCACCGTGAAAAAGGTGAAAGAAGGCGAGGATCTGCTGGTCAGAACCAACGATGATTTCTGTGAGGTCGCCGAGGTGGCGGCCAAGGTTGGCAGCCTGGTTGATGAAATCGCCGTTGCTTCCAATGAGCAGACCAAGGGGCTTGATCAGGTCAACACGGCGATACGCGAGATTGACCGCGTCACCCAGCAAACCGCAGCCAGCTCGGAAGAAGCGGCCAGCGCCTCGGAAGAGTTGAGCGCCCAGGCCGAGTACATGAAGAAGTATGTGGATGATCTGGACCATCTGGTCAGTGGCGGTGGGGCTTCCGGCGCTGGCGCGGGGAAACCTGGGGCAACGGCGAAGATAGGACGGCCGACAAGCAGGAAGTCCACCCCTGCCCTGACCGCGCCTCCTGCGGCAAAGGCGGCAGGAAAGAAGCCCAAGGCCATTGTCGCCCCGGCTTCGGGGAAGAAAACAGGCAAGGATGTTATTCCCTTTGATGAGGATGCGTTCGAGGATTTTTAGCTGAAAAAGGTTCTTGTGAAAGTCGTCGCCTCGGCGAAAGCGGGGGGTGACGACGATGCTGTTATGTAGGATTTTTGCAAGAGGTTAGCAATAAAAGAACTGAACACAAAGAAGGCCGGGAGCATCTGCTTCCGGCCTTCTTTTGTTTTAGCGGTTGTATTTCTCTTCGCAGGACAGTCGGATTTCCTTTTGGGCATCCGCAAGAACCTTCTTGGCGTCGGCCACGTCCTGGCTGATCTGGCTGGCCAGTTCTTCCGGCCCGGAAAACTTTTTCTCTCCGCGCAGGAAGCGGAGCAGGTTGATCTTGATCGGCTTGCCGTAGATGTCTTGGTTGAAATCGAAGATGTGGGTTTCGGCGGAAAGCTGGCTTCCTGCAAAGGTCGGGTTGTAGCCGATGTTGAGCACGCCGCCGTAGCATTTTCCGTCGTAGATCACCTGGGTGACATACACTCCCAGGCGTGGGCAGAGATCCTCCTCGGCAATGGCTAGGTTGGCGGTGGGAAAGCCAAGGAGCGGTCCGCCGCGCTGCTGGCCTATTTTGACCTCGCCTCGAATCTGGTAGTAGCGCCCCAGCAGTTTTTTGACATCGCTCATCTTGCCTAAGCCCACCAGCTCTCGTATTTTAGTGCTGCTGGCCAGCATATCCCCTACATAATACGGTTCCACCACCGAGACCGAGAAGCCTTTGGTCTTGCCCTGCTCCTGGAGAAAGGGGATGTCGCCCTGGCGGCTCTTGCCAAAGGCATAGTCGTACCCAACCACCAGATCTTGAACGCCGATGGCCTTGCGCAAGACCTGATCCACAAAGGTCTCGGCCGGGGTGTTGGCAAAGTCCTTGGTAAAGGGCAGGATGATCAGCGCGTCGATGTTGGCCAGGGCGATGAGTTCCTTTTTTTGTTCGAGGGTGGAGATGAGCTTGAGGCCGATGTCGGGGCGGACTACCTTGAGCGGATGCGGCTCAAAGGTGACGGCCACGCTGGTGCCCTTGTTTTTGTAGGCGCGGCCCACCACCTCGGAGAACAGGATCTGATGACCCAGATGGACGCCGTCAAAGTTGCCGATGGTGACTGCGGCCTTGGGGAAAGGCCCGGGGATGTCGCTGATGTTCGTGTATATATCCATGATAATAGGCGTCCTAATTGTGTGTGCCCCACACAATAGGCGACAACCTTGAAAAGGTCAAGCTGCCGCCGAGATGGATTTTTTGGGGCCGTGGGTAATTTGTCTTGACAAACACCACCCGAAAAAATTATTATCGCCTCTCACTGATGTGCCGAAGTGGCGGAATTGGTAGACGCGCTAGGTTCAGGGCCTAGTGGGGGTTTCCTCGTGGAAGTTCGAGTCTTCTCTTCGGCACCATCTTGAAAATGTTTTTGTGGTGAAAAATCTGGTCATGCTTCGGCATGGCCTTTTTTTTTGCTATGCGCAACGGTTTGGTGCGCTTGGATGTCAATGTCGCGGGGTGTTTTGGTCTCTGCGGCGTCTGCCTCTCTTTTTGTTGACCTGAGACGGGGGAACCGTGCTATAATACTGGCATTTCCCCTGGGATAACTCAACGGAGTCGCACAGCATATGGATATAGCTACCCTTATCGGCCTGTTTATGGGCTTCGGGGCCGTGATCGGCGGCCAGCTTCTTGAAGGCGGCCACATCGACGCCCTAATCCAGCCCACCGCAGCCCTGATTGTTTTGGGGGGAACGTTTGGCGCAACCTTTGTCTCCTTTCCCATCCAAGATCTTCTGCGCGCCTTCAGCAGCGCGGCCACGGCCTTTTTCCCTCAGGAGGAAGACCCGGAGGATCTGATCGGCAAGCTGGTCGGTTTTGCCAGTACCGCCAGGAAGAACGGTCTGATCACCCTGGAGCAGGACGCGCAGCGGGTCAAGGACCGTTTTCTGGGTCAGGGGTTGGAAATGGTGGTGGACGGCATGGACCCCGAGGAGGTTATGGCGGTTCTACAGATCGAACTCACCAATTTCGAAGAGCGCCACAAGGTCAGCGCCGAGGTGTTTGAGGCTGCCGGCGGCTTTGCCCCGACCATCGGCATCATTGGCGCGGTTTTGGGCTTGATCCACGTAATGAACAATCTTTCCGACACCTCCAAGCTTGGCGCGGGAATCGCCGTGGCCTTCGTGGCCACGATATATGGGTTGATGACCGCCAATATCGTTTGTATCCCCATCAGCACCAAGCTCAAGAAACGATTGAAGGAGCAGATTCTCCAACGGGAAATCGTGATCGAGGGCCTTCTTGCCATCCAAAAAGGCGAGAACCCCCGGATGATCGAAAAACGCTTGCGGGGCTTCACCCTGACCAGTGGGGTCCTGATCTACAGCCGAGGTGGAGGTGGTTGATGGGCAGGCCAACAAGAAAAAAAAACCATGAGAAGGAACCGAACCTGGAGCGGTGGCTTGTTTCTTATGCGGATTTCATTACCCTGCTTTTTGCCGTCTTTGTCATGCTCTACGCCATGTCCATCGTGGATCAGAAAAAAATGGAGGAGGTGCAGGCCTCCATCCAATCCTCTTTCTCCGGGCCGCAGACGTTAACCCCGGCTCTCAAGGTTATCGGCAACAAGGATTTTGGCCTGATCCCCGAAGCGGTGGAGCAGCCGGTGCCGTCTCAGTCTCAGGCCCAGGATGAGGCAGCTGCCGCTGCCGAGGCCCAGGAATTCAGCGAGATCAAGAAAGAGGTCCAGGATAATCTGCAAGGATATGGCGCCAAAAATGAGGTGCAGTTGACTATCAACGAACGCGGCTTGGTGATCAGTCTGAAAGAGGCGGGGTTCTTCCCCTCCGGTACCGCCCAGGTGCAGCCGGGAGCGTTGCCCCTGTTGGACAAGATTGCCAGCTCCATTTCCCGCTATGACAATACCCTGCGCATCGAAGGCCATACCGATAATGTGGCAATCAAATCTGCGGCCTTTCCTTCGAACTGGGAACTCTCCACGGCCCGCGCCAACAGCATCGTCCACTATCTCATCGAGAGGCACGGCTTCAAGGGCGCCAAGCTGTCCGTGACCGGGTATGGCGAATACCGGCCCATCGCGAACAACGCCACTGAAGAAGGCCGCAAGCTCAATCGCCGAGTCGATATTGTCATGCTCTCCAAGAAGGGAGTCCAGGGTGAGGCGCTGAAATTCGGCGGGGAATAGCCGATGGACGCTGAGTTCGGGGAGGTGTCTGTCGGGGTGACCCCGGAGGCCGACCTGGCCCATCTTTGGTCCTTGGTCTTGCACGCGGCGGATATCGATCATCATTTGCACCATGGCGAAGCGGGCTGGCAGCTTCTGGTTTCAGAGGAAAATGCTTCCCGCGCCACGGAAGAGCTCCGGCTTTTCAGCGAAGAAAACCATAACTGGCCGCCGGAACGGGCGGCGCGATCCGGTCGGGAGACGATTGTCGAGAACTCTCCGCCCGTGCTGCCGGTTATTGGCGCTCTGGTTGTTTTTTATGCCATTACCGGGGGCTGGGAGGGTCACAGTCACTGGTTTGCCAGCGGGGCGCTCGATCGGGTAAGCGTGATCGGCAACGGGCAGTGGTGGCGGTTGATTACCGCCCTGACCCTGCATGCGGACAGCGCCCACCTTCTGGGCAATGTCTTCTTCGGCGGTCTGCTGGTTTATTCCCTCTGTCGGCATCTTGGTAGCGGCATTGCCTGGTTCTCGGTGCTGCTCACCGGGGTTCTTGCCAATGCCATCAATGTCTTCTTCCATGACGATCTCTATCATTCCATTGGTTTCTCCACTGCGGTTTTCGGCATGGTCGGTATCTTGAGCGGTATGCGTTTGCGCCGGATCGGCGGTTGGCAGGAGATGGTGCTTGCCCTGGGCAGCGCGGCAAGTCTGCTGGCGCTCATGGGTTCTTCCGGAGAGAGGACCGATCTGGGTGCGCATTTCTGGGGGGTCGGCGTCGGCCTGCTGGTCGGGATGATCCTTGCCACGCTTGGTCTTGCCGGGAAACGGGTTCTTGCCCCTGTCGGGCAATGGCTGCTCTTTCTCGGTAGCCTGGCGATGGTGCTCGGGTGCTGGCTGTCCGCCCTGTATCCATGAGAAGGCTGGTAAAGTGAAGCGTCCAGCACAGGCATGGGGTAAGGTGATGCGCTCAGGTCAGGCATGGGGCGGATGTTGCCCATGCTGCACGAAAACCTGGTAAGAATTTTTTTCAAAAAAGGAGTCGAGCCCATGGCTTGGGATGATCAGGATCAGCAATCCCCTTGGGGTAAGAAGAAAGGGCCGCAAACTCCAGAAGAGCTTATTGCTCTCTTGCTCAACAAACTCAAGGAGTTCTTTGACGGCGGAATCGGCGGGGGGAAGAAGGGCGGCTCCGGCACTAATGACAGTCCAACTCCGGGTAGTTCCGGTCCGGGGCTTTTGGGTGGCCTCGGCAGATTCGGTTTGATCATCGGCATTCTTTTCTTGCTCAATATCGTCTATTCCGCCTTTTATACCATCGCTCCTGGGGAAAAGGGCGTGGTGCTGCGTTTTGGCAGATACGTCAAAACAACCTCTTCTGGCCTGAATTTCAAGCTGCCGCTCATGGACGAGGTCATCAAGGTTGATGTGGAAAACGTCCGCAAGGAAGAGTTCGGCTTCCGAACAAAGGTCCCGGGGCAGCGCACCGAGTATCAGAAGACCGGCTTTGACGCCGAGTCGCTCATGCTCACCAGCGATCGCAATGTCATCGATCTGGAGTGGATTATTCAGTACAAGGTGCAGGATCCCATCCTTTTTGCCTTCAAGGTCAAGGATGTCAAGCAGGCGGTTCGTGATAGTTCCGAGGTTGCCCTGCGCCGCATCGTCGGCAACATGACTTTTGACTATGTGCTCAGCAACCGGGAGATGCTGGCAGCAGGCACCCAGCGCGAGGTCCAGGCCTCTCTGGACCGGTACCAGGCCGGGGTCAAGATTGTCACTGTCCAGTTACAGGATGTGAATCCCCCGGAAAAGGTGAAGCCTGCCTTTAATGAGGTCAATGAGGCGGATCAGGATATGAAGCGGCTGGTGAACGAGGCCGAGGAATCCTATAACCGGGAGGTGCCCAAGGCACGGGGCGATGCGAAAAAGATGCTGGAAGAGGCGCAAGGCTACGCGGTGGAGCGGGTGAATCTGGCCCAGGGCGAGGCCTCCCGTTTTTTGGCTATCCTCAAGGAGTACAAGGGGGGGCCGGATGTCACCCGCAGGCGCATGTATCTGGAAACCATGCAGGAGGTCCTCCCCAAGGTCACCGAGATCTATGTGGTTGACGGAAACAAGGGGGGGATTCTGCCTTTTCTTGATGTGAGGGGCGAGTCCAAGGGCACTCCGAAGGCACCCTAATAAATCCGGGTATTTTTTTCAGGAATCACTACGGGCCGAAGCAGCACAGGCCAAGAAAAAAGATAGGGGAAGCCAGTGAATAAGATACTGCGTGGTGTTGGGATAGCGGTGGTGATTGCGGCGGGAGTGGCGCTGTTCAATGCGTTTTTTATTCTGCCCGAGGGCCAGCAGGTGGTGATCACCCAGTTCGGCCGTCCGGTGGGCAAGCCCATCACCGAGGCCGGGTTGCAATTTAAGGTCCCCTTTATCCAGGATGTGACTTTTTTCGATAAGAGGATTCTCATCTGGGACGGGGACCCGAATCAGGTTCCAACCAATGACAAGACCTTTGTCTATCTGGATGTCACGGCGCGCTGGCGCATTTCCGACGCCCTGGTTTTCCTACAGGCGGTCAACAATGAGCAACGGGCCCAGACCATTCTCGATGATATCATCGATGGCACGGTTCGGGATCTGGTCAACAAGAACGACCTGGTTGAGATTATCCGCAGTTCGGATTGGGATCCGGAAGGCATGGGCTTTGGGCCTGCGGGCAAGGAAGATCAGATCCACTATGGTCGGGATAAGATTACGGCCCTGATCCATGCCAATGCCTCCAAAGTCACGCCCAAGTATGGTATCGAGCTGGTGGATGTGATGTTCAAACGGGTCAACTATATCGACACGGTCCAGCAGCGGGTGTATGAGCGGATGATTTCCGAGCGGAAACGGATCGCGGCGGAAAAGCGCTCCACCGGGGAGGGGCTGAAATCGGAGATTCTCGGTAAACTTGAGCGGGAATTGCGAGAGGTTAGCTCCCTGGCTGTCCGCGAGAGCCAGAAGATCAAAGGCAAGGCAGACGGCGAAGCCTCCAAGATTTATGCGGAGGCCTACAATCAGGATCCCGAGTTCTACGCCTTTTCCAAGAGCATGGATGCCTACCGGCTCACCATGGGGCAAAACACTCGGCTGGTGATTTCTCCGGACTCGCCGTTTTATCGGTACCTGAAAACCCTCAAGTAACCGTAACTGCCCAGCAGCACCGCATCTGCTTCGCAGTCTCGCTATGCTCGCTTAGCTGTCATCGGTCGGCTCATGTGCAATAGCACACTTCGCCGGCCTCTTCCGCGCATCTGCGGCACTGCTGAACAGTTACAGTTTGGGGTATAGCCTCGTTTTTCGTGCTGCGCTGGACAGTTACAAGGAACCGATTATTCCAAGTCGAGGGGAGTAATGGGGTAGGCGGGTCGGTGTTCCTCGGCGGAGAAGGGGAGCCGGCCCTTTTTGTTGAGCAGGATCAGCAGCTCTTCAAGCTGGGTTTCGCTTTTTAGGTCCGATTTTCCCAGCAGGGTGAAGCGGCAAGAACAGGAGGTCAGCTGCCCTCCGCACCACGGGCAGATTTCCACCGGGCAGCCCAGGGTGTGGAACTCGCCGTCCGCCACATGGCAGAAGGGGCAGAGATCGTGGTGGAGATGGGCTGGCACGTAGACCGGGAATTTGCTCAGGTCCGCATATTTTTTGAGAAAGGCCTCGCGGCTTTCAAGGTTAAAAAAGGATAGCACCTCCTCCTCCCAGATGCCTTCTGCAAGGGGGCCCAAAAATTCCGCCTGTTCGGCGGTGCCCAGATAGAGATAGTCGGATTGTCCTGTGGTGGCGCAGATCAGGAAGGTTCCCTGTCGGCGGTCCAGCAGACGGAGTACGGTGATGGCGTCTTCCAGCCCCTCTGGCAGATAGCTGTAAAAGGCGTGAAAGATGTTCAGCCCCACGTGGTCCGTGGCGTGTTTTTCCACCAGGGCCGCGGCCTTGGCTAGATCAGCCGGGGGCACGGCGTATTGCATGAGCAGCTTGATGTCAGCGAGTCGTTGGTCTAAGGTGGGCACGGTTCTTCCTTTGTTTGGGATTTTACTCAGGCAAGCGTTGCCCGGTGTTTGATCGTATCGAGCCAGACCCTGGTTTCCGCGACGATATCGTCGGCCCCGGTCAAGGCCGTGACCACGGCCAATCGTCTGGCGCCCATGGCGATCAGCTCCGGGATATGTTCTTTTTTGATGCCGCCCATGACCGTGAAGGGCAGGGTGCATCGGGCGCTGAATTTTTGTATGGCTTCAGGTCCGAGGAAGGCGGAGAGGCCATCCTTGGTTTTGGTGGCGTAAAGCGGGCCGATGTTGAAGTAGGAGGCCCCGCGCCTTTCCGCGGTGGCGGCCTGTTCTTCGGTGTTGCAGGACACGCCGATGATGAGATCCGGGGCCAGGGCGCGGACCTCATCAGCCGGGATGTCACTGTTGCCGAGGTGGACCCCGTCGGCGCCGCTGATAAGCGCGATATCCACCCGGTCATTGACGATGAACAGGGCCTCAGCCTCCAGGGTTTTTTGGCGGAAGATTCTGGCTTTTTCCAAGAGGCGCAGGCCATCGGACTCCTTGTCCCGCAGCTGGACGATTTTCGCCCCTCCGGCCAGCACCGCGTCCAGCCAGGTAAGGTCGTCTCGGCCCCTGGCCAGCCGTTCGCAGGAGACCGGATACAGGGTCACTTCTTCGATGAATTTTTTGAGCCGTTGCCGGTACAAATCGGTTTTCTCGTGCATTGCCACGGCTCTCCTTGCGGGCTGCGGACCCCAGGTTCTTGCTTGAAAAAAAAAGGTATCCAAGTATATTAAACGATTTGGTACTATCTTTCATTACGGTTTTTGTGGAAATACAGGCGAACCGCCGTTATAGGCGCGGCACAGCAGCGAAGGGTACTTATGGGAAACGTGGTTGTTGGTCACGAAACAGCAGAGTTGAAGCTTGACGGTAAGGTCTACCAGCTGCCGATCATCGTCGGCAGCGAGGGGGAAAAGGCCATCGACATCCGGGCCTTGCGCGCCCAGTCCGGCTATATCACCCTGGACAGCGGATTCATGAATACCGGCTCCTGTTGCAGCAGCATCACCTTTCTCGACGGAGAGCAGGGGATTCTCAGCTATCGC
>JAPLJH010000099.1 GCA_026388695.1 Deltaproteobacteria bacterium
AAAGGTTTCCCCCACCAAGGTATTGATATACCGCTCCGGCGCATCAACCCCCTCCTTGGAAATAACCACCTGCGCAACCCCTTTTTTCTGCCCCATGAGCCGCAGGCCGTACTCCATGGCCTGCAAAATCTGAGCACACGAAGACTGAATGGTCTCAAGAGTCCGCGGCTCCCGAGTCAAAAGCCGGTCAACCGCCTCTTCGCTGAAGGTGACCATGATCCCGCATTTTTCGCTGATCTCAGCCTCACAGGCGTGAATGGTCTGAACCAACAGAATGAAGGTGTCACAGACCTCGCGAGGATCCACGTCCTGGTCCTGACTCTCCTTGGCCATGAGCTGTAGACGCTTTGGGGTGGTGAGCACCTGGTGATCTTCCAGATAATTGCCCATCCGCTTCAGGATGAAGCCGATCAAGTGCTCGTACTCCGCAGCCTGCAACGCCTCAAAACGGGCCCGATGCTCCGCCTGCACCTCCGCATCCGCCAATAGCCTTTCAAGTACAATGGCGGACGAGCGCACCATCTCCACATCCACCACAAGATGGCGGATGCTGGTGGAGGGCAGCTTCTTCTCATAGTGGAGCAAAATCTTTTCCATGACACTAACCAAGCCCCGGGCTCCGGTGCGTTCCAGCTTGGCCAGCTTGGCGATCTCGCGCAGCGCCACGTCTTCAAACTGAAGACTAACACCATACACCCGGAAATCCTGTTTCTTGGCAACCACTATGGAGCTATTGGGATTGGCCAGGATCTCGTAAAAATCATCTTCGCTCAGTTCATCAAGCACGGCGATAACCGGCAGCCGTCCGACGAACTCACTTTCAAAGCCAAACTCGACCAGATCCTCCGCCTTAACCTGCTTGAGAAAACGCCCGGTGGTTTTCACCGAGGTCACCGAGCTTTCAAAACCCATGGATTGCTGCTGCACCCGCTTCTTGATGATATCCTCAAGCCCGGCAAAAGCGCCGCTCATGATAAAAAGGATATTTTTGGTATTGACCAGGCGCCGTTCTCGCTTGCCCGTAGCCCGGTACTGTTCGATGGCCTCGATCTGCGAGACCGGATCGTGGGCAACCTTGAGTTCGACCTCGGTCTCCTCCATGGGCTTGAGCAGGGCGCGCTGCACCCCGGTGCGGGAGACATCGGCCCCGATCCGGAACGGACTGGCGGCTATCTTGTCAGTCTCATCCAGGTAGATGATGCCGTACTGGGCCCGCTCAATATCCCCGTCCGCCTCCCGGACCAGATCCCGGACCAAATCCTCCACATCCCCGCCCACATAGCCTGTTTCACTGAACTTGGTGGCGTCGCCTTTGATGAAGGGCACCCCGAGATGACGGGCAATAAGCTTGATAAGGAAGGTCTTGCCCACGCCAGTGGGGCCCATCAACAGGACATTGCTCTTGATCTGCCCCATATTACGCCTTGCCTTACGGGGCCTGGCCAGGGCGTAGCTGATCCGGTTGAAATGGGTGCAGATCTTGGTGGAGAGAATGGCCTTGGCCTCATCCTGCCTCACCACATACTCGTCGAGATAGGCAATGAGCTCTTCCGGGTTGGTGTCGAAATGAAAATCCGCCGCACCGCCTGCGGACGGCTGCCCCGCCTCGCTTTCCTCGCCCTGGGCCATGGGCAGCAAGCCGCTGGAGATGATCTTCACCTTCTGCCCGTACTTTTTCGTGAGATACTCACCGATCTCCTTTTCCAGCGCCTTCTGGTCGGGGAGATTGGTCTCGTGTTCGCTCATGGCATCCTCTCGGGTCTCGGAAAAATCAACGGTTACTCTTCGTCCAGGGACAGGGACTTCATCTTTCTATGCAGATGACTGCGCTCCAGGCCTATTTGTTCCGCAGTCTGGGAAATATTCCCGTCATTGCCGGCAAGCCGGGCCTTGAGAAAATCCCGTTCAAAAATCTTCTTGGCCTCCTTATAGTTCAAGGAGTGGTACAACGCCTCCAAACCGACAGCCGATGATGATGCATTTGCCGGCGCAATGCCGAGCAACTGCCCGACCATGGTTTCGTCAACCGTTTCCGCCGGGCACATGATCATGACCCGCTCGACAAAATTGCGCAGCTCCCGGACATTGCCCGGCCAGCCGTGCTGCATCATGGCCTGCAGAGCCCCAGGGCTGAATCCCTTTTCCCCCAGCCCCTTCTTCGCGTTGTCCGCCACGAAATCAGCGACCAGCAGCGGAATATCCTCCCGCCGTTCCCGCAGCGGCGGCACCTGAATCGGCACCACGTTGAGCCGGTAATAGAGATCCGCCCGGAAGGTGCCGTTTTCGAGCTCCTGCTCAAGATCTTTATTGGTGGCGGCCAGGACCCGGACCTCGACCTGGATGGTTTTTGAACCGCCCACCCGCTCAAATTTTTGCTCCTGAAGAATACGCAGCACCTTGGCCTGGGTCTTGAGACTCATGTCGCCGATCTCGTCCAGAAAGAGCGTACCGCCGTCGGCCAGGTCGAACTTGCCCCGGCGGCTGGCCGTGGCGCCGGTGAACGCGCCTTTCTCATGGCCAAACAACTCGGACTCGATCAGCTCTTCCGGGATGGCGGCACAGTTCAGCTCGATCATCGGCTTGACCGCATTTTTCGACAGCCGATGGATACTCTGCGCCACCAGCTCCTTACCGGTGCCATGCTCGCCCCGGATCAAGACCCAGGCCTCGGTGGGCGCCACCCGCTCCACCAGCTGCCTGAGTTCCACCATGGCTGGGGCGGCGCCGGTGAGTTGACTGGCGCGCTGGGTCTGCTGGCGCAGAATCAGATTCTCTTTTTTGAGCCGGGCCAAATCCAAAGCGTTATTGATGGAAAGAATGATTTTATCGTAGGAGGGCGGCTTTTCAATAAAATCGTAGGCCCCCATCTTGGTGGCCTGCACCGCAGTTTCAATGGTACCGTGCCCGGAAATCATGATCACCGGCAAGTCGGCTTGGGATTCCTTGATTCTTTTCAGCACCTCCAGGCCGTCCAGCCCCGGCATCCAGATATCGAGCAGAACCAAGTCAACCGGCTCCTCCTCCAACAGGGCAAGCCCCTGCTGTCCATCCTCGGCAGAAAGCGTCTGAAACCCTTCATCCGACAAAATGCCGGACAGGGACTCACGAATACTCGCTTCATCGTCAATTATCAGGATTGTTTTTGCCATCGCCGTTTCACAGCCGTCGTTTCACTAATTTTTTCTGTTGTTATTCAATATACCATGCCCTGCCAGGCAGACGACACGGTTTTCTGTAACTACTCAGCTTGACGCCGGAATCAAGCAAACACCACGGGACGTAACTGTTCCGCAGTGCCGCAAATGATAGGAAGAGGCCTGCGAAGTGTGCTATTGCACATGAGCAGACCGATGACAACGCAGATGTGGTGCTGCGGAACAGTTACCGGTTTTCTAGCCATTGCCCAGGGGAAGCTCGACAATGAACCGGGCCCCCTTGGGCTCATTGTCCTTAACCCGAATGTAACCATGGTGGTCCGCCACCACCGTGCTGGCGATGGCCAGGCCCAAGCCGGTCCCGGTCTTCTTCCTTGAAAAATACGGCTCAAAAAGACGCGGCTTGTCCTCGTCACTGACACCGGAGCCATTATCGCGCACCTCAAGCCTGACCACCTTGCGCTCTTCCTCGCAGGCAAGAACAATCTCGATTATCCCGGCAGCGGCGGTGGCCGCCACGGCATTATTGAGCAGGTTGATGAGCACCCGTTTCATCTGCTTGCCGTCGAAGGAAAACTGTGGAATCGGCCCCTCCACCCGCAGCCTAAACTGCCTGTCCTTATGGGCCTCCTGGTAGAGAATGAACGCCTCGTTGGCCATTTCGGCGAGGCTGCCCATGGTCTTGTGCACCGCAGGCATTCGGGCGAAGTTGGAAAATTCGCTGACCAGCTTTTTCAGCTCATCCACCTGGTTGACAATGGTTTTAGTGCAGACGTCAAAAACCTCCTGGTCCCCAGACAGCCGGTCAAGATATCTTTTGCGGAGCCGCTGGGCGGAAAGCTGGATCGGGGTCAGGGGATTTTTCACCTCATGGGCGATCCGCCGGGCCACCTCACGCCAGGCCGCCATCCGCTGCGCCTTTTCCAGCTCGGTGAGGTTATCAAACACCAGGACCACGCCAAGGGGCTGATTGTTCTCATCTCCCAACCGGGTTAAATTCACCCGTAGCGAAAAAGTCTCATCCCCCACCGTGAGGCGCAGCGGCCTCTCCAGGGAAGGCTTGCCGCTCCGCGACAACTCGGCAAGAAAACCTTCCAGAATCGCCCGGTGCTCCGGCCTGAGAACCGCGTGGTACTCCTTGCCTTCCAAGGCTCTGCGGTCAATTTTGAGAAGCTCCTCGGCAAACCGGTTGATCGTGGTAATCCGACCCTGCTCATCCAAAGAGATAACCCCGGCCGCCACATTTTGCAGAACAATCTCCATGTAGCGCCGCCTGGTCTCAGCATCGAGATTCCCTTGGCACAGTGCGGCATTTGCCTCTTCAAGCTGCCTTTTACTGGCGAAGAGATCGCTGGTCATCCGGTTGAAGGAATCAACCAGGGTTCCCATCTCATCGCCCGAGGTTTTTTCCAGAACAAAGTCCAATTCACCCTCGGCCACCCGCCGCGTGGCTTCCGCCAGCCTGCCGATGGGCCCGGTCAGACCGCCTGCCACATAAAAGGCGAACCAGATCGCGCAAAACACGATCAACAGGGTGACGATGAGCAGCATGACCAACAGACTGGTTTTAATCGGGGCCTTGAGAATCATCAACTGCTTGTAGCCCTCATACCCAGCGGAAATGGTCTGCATCCGCTTGACCCGTTCCTGGGGAATAAGCAGGGAAACAACCAGCGCCCCCTGCCGTCCGTCGGTGCCGCCGATCCGTACCGAGCTCACGCTGCGCACCAGTTCCCCCGCCGCCACCGGCTGGATGGTTGTCTGCCCCTTTTTATCAGCATACGCATCGCGGATCATGTTCAAGGGAATTTCCGGGACACCCTCACCAACGACTTCCGGCCTGTAGGCTCGGGCCAACACCTCTCTTTGCTCTGAGATCACCTCGATTCCAGCCAGGCCATGACTTTTCATAATCTCTTGCAGCAAGGGCGTCAAATTCCCCCCGGCAAGATCCCCGTAACGTTTTGATTCCAAGCGTTCCGCAATCAGGCTGCCCTGGCGGTCAACCTGGTCTTCCGCCTCCTGGTAAACATTCTTGGCGATGGCGATCGATTCTTCCAGGGATTGGGCGACATTGATGTTGAACCAGTAATCCATACTGGTGGAGACAAACTGGAGAGCGATAAAAAACAGCAGCCCGGTGGGGAAAAAAGACATGGAAACAAAGGCAATCACCAGCTTGGAGCGGAGCTTTGTTCCCAGGAAACGTCGACGGCGCTCAAAGACAAGCTGCGCCAAATTGCGGAGCACCAGAAACACCATCAACAGCAGGAGAAGGACATTGAAGTTGATGAGGACAAAGATCAGAACATTACCGCTGACCGGAAAGGGAATGGCGCCCAGTTGCACGATCCTGGTTTCAAAATAGGTCAGCAGGGGGATCAGAACGAAGCAGGCAAGGATGACCAGGCGGATGCGCTTTTTGCGGCGCAGCCGGTCTTTAACGACAATCTCCTCCTGGGGGGCATCCATGCTAATACCTGAACTCCACCGTGTACCACTCGGTTTCAAAATCCCAGAGGCTCCAGAAGGGAATCACATAGTGCGCATAAAGCGGCAGGGTTTTTTCCGCGAGCTTGGCCTTAACCCGAAGCAGATACCCCGCCTCCGGCAACAGGGCTTTCAGCGGCGATATCTGGGGGCCATTGAGCTGGGCCATAGCTTTTTTCGCCTCGGCCAGGAATTTGGTGCGAAAGGTCTGACCGGCCAGCTCCGAACGGACAACACTGTACTCCTCTTTCAGGGTATCGTAGCTCAGGGTATGGTCAAACCGCAGGGAAACAAGCTCCTGATTCAGCCACGTGCTGCGTTTACGCTCCAGCTTCACATAGAAATTAAAAGTCACAGGGATGCCGTTTCTGATACCCTCCTCCATCTGCTTGGTAAAGGCATTGTTGACCGTGAGAAACAACAACAAATCCGTACTGGAATTGGTGACAATCAACTCATCGATGGTCGCGTTCTGGGCAAGCGCCGGCTGGCCGCCGCCCCAAAAAATGGCAAGGGCAAACAGAAACAACGAAAAGCTGCGAAATTGTCGTCTAAAAAATGGCATGCGCATAATCAATTAGATCGTTGAAAGGACTTGCGTGTCAAGGGCTGCTTCCTCAATCTCAGGCTGTACATATTCCCCGCGCTTCTGCCATTTTTTCAGGACCAAGCTCTTGGCCCTGTCCAAAAACGGGCCTAATGTTGCGGCATCACGGGCGCTTAGGGCTACCGCCTCATGCAGCCTTAGCTGTTCGGCAACAACCTCCGGCGCCACCAGGTCAATCTTGTTGAACACCTTGAGACAGGGGATACCGTCCAACTCAAGCTCCCGGAGCAGATCCTCCACCACCTGGATATGATCCTCGCAGCGCGGATTGCTGATGTCAATAACATGCACCAACACGTCCGCCTCATGCAGCTCCTCCAGGGTCGATGTGAAGGCCTTGAGCAGATCCTCCGGAAGATTGCGGATAAAGCCCACCGTGTCGGTGATAATGACCTCCACATCCTCGGGAAAACGAAGCCTGCGGCTGGTAGGGTCCAGGGTGGCGAAGAGCTTATCCTCGGCAACGATAGCGCTTTTGGTCAGGGTGTTGAGCAGGGTCGACTTCCCGGCATTGGTATAGCCCACCAACGAGAGAACCGGCAAGTCATTTTTGCGGCGCCGCGCCCGCCGCTGCTCCCGCTCCCGGCCAACCTCCTTGAGCTTTTTGCCCAGCTTGCCCAACCGGTCATTGATGCGGCGGCGGTCCACCTCAAGACGGGTCTCACCGGGGCCGCGGCCGCCGATGCCGCCGGTGAGCCGGGACAGGGCATCGTCTCGGGTCGTCAATCTGGGCAGCATGTATTTGAGCTGGGCCATCTCGATCTGCAGCTTACCTTCCCGGCTCAAGGCCCGCCGGGCAAAGATATCAAGGATCAACTGGGTCCGGTCGATGACCCGCAGTTCGGTGTGGTCGGTTATGGACCGCGCCTGGGACGGGTTCAATTCCTGATCGAAGATCAGCAGATTGGCGTTGAGCCGCAGCGCGGTCAGCATGATCTCGCCGAGCTTGCCCTTGCCCAAGATCAACCTGGGGTTGATCTTTTCCCGCCGCTGCACCACGGTGTCGAGGACGATCACCTCGGCAGAGCGGGCCAGCTCGGCCAGCTCTGCCATGGATTCCTGGGCCTTGACCTTGGAGAGCGGGGTCACGCTGACCAGAATCGCCCGGTCCCGGCCCGAGTCAATCTCCCGCACCGGCCTGGCCT
This sequence comes from Deltaproteobacteria bacterium, assembly GCA_026388695.1. Classification (GTDB taxonomy): domain Bacteria; phylum Desulfobacterota; class Desulfobulbia; order Desulfobulbales; family Desulfurivibrionaceae; genus Thiovibrio. The sequence continues at coordinate 7,398 of JAPLJH010000099.1, forward strand.
TGGCAAATTCATCCTCAAGCGCCGCGATGAGTTCCCGGCAGGAGCGGGCCTGCTGAGTGGGAACCTCCGGCGGCAACAAGAGCCAGTTCTTCCCCTCCACCGCCTGGGGCACCAGATGGGCGGAATAGAGCCGGGTTGCCACCCCCTGCTCCATCTGCACCACGGTCATCATGTCCAGGCGCAGGAAGAGCAGATCCATCAAATCGTCTTCGCTGATACCCTCGCCGGCAAGGTGGGTATGCACACAGCGCAAGCCTTTGAGTCGCCCACCCGAGACCCGAAACTGCTTCAAAGCCGGGATCATGATGGAGCGGTGATCCCCGACCATGACCGCCTCGACCTGCCCGGACCGGCTGAGCAAGACCCCAACCTGGCGTCCCAGCTCAAAGGCAACCGCGCACAGCTCTTTTGCAAGCTCCGGGCTGATGACCATCTCCGGATCAACCCGGCGCCCGGCAATGCGTTCAAGCCCTTTCAACTGAGCGGTTTTCAAGCCGCTGGTATTGCCGGTTATCATGCCGAAGGCTGCCGCTCCCGCAGCAGACGCCGGTCGCCGACCCGGATGGTCACCTTGATTTTATCAAAATACTCCAACAGGGGAATGGAAAATTTTCTGGTCAGGCCGGTGAGAGTTTTAAAGCGCGGCGCGTCGATCTCCCCTTCTTTCTTGATAAAGGCCACCAGCTGTTCCTGCAAGGTCGCCATGGCCCGGCCCTGGAAATAGAGATCCTCGCTGATCTTGACCAGAACCTGCTCCCGGACCAAGAGCTCGAGAACCTCGCGGACCAAGGGCGCGGGATACTTGACAAACCGTTCCTGCACCTCCCGCACGGTGGGTGGGGTCAGCCCTGCCGCAGCGTAGAAGGTCTCCATTTCCGTGCGGATACTCTGGGCATCCGCCTTGAGCGATACCTGATGACCCGCCATTCTCACCACGGATTCATCGACAATAATTGCCCCCTGCTTGACCAGGGTATTGAGGAGCAGCTGAAAAAATTTCTGATCCAGATCCCCATGCAGACGCGAACGCAGCTCTTCCTTGGACAACCCCGGCTTCATCGAGTTATCCCGGTGAAAATCAGCTAGGATCTTCGTGAGCGATGCGCCCATGGCCTCGAAGATTTCCGCCGCGACCATGCGTTGCCGGTCCGAATCCACCATGATGATCTTCCGGCTGGAGATGGGGGTGTCGAGCAGCTTGCGAAAACGCTTGCCGAACTGGCCCATCTTCACGCAGAGCACCTCGAAGGTGAGCCCGGCAACCCCTGCCTCCCGGAGGTGCAAGAGGGAGATATCCTCGCTTACCCCCTCCTGATACAGAGCAAAGACCTGGCTATTCGCCTCCTTAAAGCGCCGCCGTTTGGGCGGAGAGGCGTTCCATATCGCGCCGCCGCCGATGGTGGCCACCGGCGAATAGCTCCGCACCACATAGCGGTCCCCGGGCCAGGCGCCGAACGGCTCCTCCAGCAATATTTGCACGTTGGCCCGGCTGCCAGGGGCAAGCTCTTCATCCTCCAGCAGCGCGATACGGCCCATGATCTCGGCGGTACCGATGTGCACCCGCACCCGGCTTCTGTTCTTGAGGGGTTTGGCATTGGAGGAAAGATAGAAAAAATCGGCGTCCAACAGAAAGGAGGGAGCGAGGGTTCCTGGAGTGGCGAGCATATTGCCCCGGGCAATCATCTCGGTGTCCAGCCCCTGGATGTTGATGGCGGTACGCTTGCCCGCCTCGACCAGCTCCACATCCTGGCCATGCACCTGGATGCCGCGGATTTTGGCGGTATGTCCCTGGGGATAAACGGTGATGTCCTCACCCACCGTTATCCTTCCCGAGATGGAGGTGCCGGTGACCACCACGCCAAAACCCTTCATGCTGAACACCCGGTCCACGGGCAACCGAAACGGGCCATGGGCTTCGGAAAACTCGCTGCCCCGCACCAGGGTGTCCAGCACCTCCCGGACCTCTTCCATCCCCTCGCCGGTGGTGGAGGAAACCGCGACCATGGGCGCGTCTTCCAGAAAACTGCCGGCCAGAAATTGGCGAACATCCTCTTGCACCAGTGCCAGCCACTCCGCATCCACCATGTCCTTCTTGGTGAGGATCACCAACCCCCGCTTCACCCCGAGCAGCCGGCAGATCTCGAAATGCTCCCTGGTCTGGGGCATGATCCCCTCATCCGCCGCGATGACAAAGGCCAAGAGATCGATGCCCGTGGCGCCGGCCACCATGTTTTTCACAAAGCGTTCGTGGCCGGGAACATCGATAATGCCGAGGCGATGGCCGCAAGGCAGATCAAGAAAGGCAAAACCCAGCTCGATGGTGATGCCCCGCTTTTTCTCTTCCTTGAGCCGATCGGTGTCAATGCCGGTGAGGGCCTTGACCAGACTGGTCTTGCCGTGATCCACATGGCCGGCCGTGCCGAGGACAATCTCCCGCATCTGCTACCAGTTCCCTTTCAGGTAGGGATTATTGCGGCGCTCATCGCCCACGGTGGATCTGGCCCCGCCATAGCCATGCCCCGGCCAGACCACAGTCTCGGCGGGCAGGGGCAGAATCTTCTCCTTGATGGCTGCGAGCATCTGTTTGCTGTCGCCGCCAGGGAAGTCGGTGCGCCCCACCCCTTCGACAAACAGGGTGTCGCCGGTAAAGAGATGGGAAGCGCCGTAAAGACAGATCCCACCCGGGGTATGCCCAGGGGTATGGAGAACCGTCAGGATGAACTTGCCGATGACGATCTTCTCGCCATCGGTTACGGTCCGGTCCACAGGCGGCGAAGGCAGAAAGCCAAACCTGGAGAAATAGTCGATGATCTCCGGCTTGACAAAAAACTCGGCATCCGCCGCATGCATGACGATGGGGGCGCCGGTTGCCTGCTGGATTACCCTGTTGCCGCAGACATGATCCGGATGGCCATGGGTACAAATAATCGCCTCAACACTGAGGCCTTCGGCCCGACACAGGGCGAGAATTTTCTCCTCGTTGCCGCCGGGGTCGATGATGGCGCACTTCTTGGTCTCCTCGCAGCCCACCACATAGCAACACACAGACATGGAGCCCACAACCAACTGTTTGACAATCATATCCTCAACCCTCAGCAGTCGCAGGTATTGGGGTTGCAAGGCCCGCTGCCGCAGCCGCAGCTCGACGCACCCTTGGCCATGGGGATGGAAGTAGCCGCAGTCTGGATGACGGGCAGCTCTTTCTCGACCTTGGCCAGAAACGCTTCAAACGCCTGGATGGCCGGGCTTGTGGCCCCGGAAGAAAGATAGGGCTTGCCGTCATCCCCGGCGATAACCACCCTGGCATCAAGGGGAATCCTGCCCAGAAAAGGCACGGAAAACTCGGTGGCCAACTGCTCGCCGCCGCCGGTTTTGAAGATATCCACCGGCTTGTCGCAGTGCGGACAGATAAAACCGCTCATGTTCTCCACGATCCCAAGAATCTTCATGGAAACGTGCTTGCAAAAATTGATGGACTTGCGCACATCCGCCAGGGCGATGTTCTGGGGGGTGGTCACGACCAGGGCCTTGGCATCCTTGATGGTGTGGGCCACGGTCATGGGCTCGTCCCCGGTGCCCGGAGGCGCATCGATGACCAGATAATCCAGCTCGCCCCAATTCACATCGGCAATAAACTGGCGGATCGCCTGATTCTTGAGGGGCCCGCGCCAAATGATGGGATCATCCCGATTCTCCATCATACTCTCCAGCGAGATGACCTTGAGCTTATCATTGTATTGCAGGGGCGGCATCTTGCCGTCCTTGGTGAGCTCGCCGTCCATCCTGCCGGACATGCCGAGCATGCGGACGATATCCGGGCCATGGAGATCAACATCCATGAGGCCGACCTTATATCCCTTTTGCGCCAGACCGAGGGCCAGATTCACCGAAACAGTGCTTTTGCCCACCCCGCCCTTGCCACTCATCACCAGAATCTTGTTTTTGATCCGGTCCAGAGAGGCGGCGATTGCCGTATTCTGCTGGGCCACCGCCGCATCGGCGGAGCCACAGCCACTTGCTTTTTTACTACCACAGGTACCGCTGCTGCACTTTGACATGACGACCTCCAAGAATATAAAAAATCAAAAATGAACGAATTCAGGGGAAGCTTTATCTTATACTGTAAGACTGGGTGTTTTGAAAGGCAAAAGCCCAGCTTGCCCCTCCATATGAAGGCCAGGGCTTTCTGCTGTTTTCTTTCTTCTTTTGCGTGCCCAAAAGAAGAAAGAAGAAAAAGGTACCCCAGCCAGTCCTGGCCCTACGGGCTGCTCTTACTTCTCGGCGAGGGCGGCAGGACAAATGGGGGAGGGGAAAATCCCATTGGCACGCAGCCGAGCACCGGAGAGGCTGCCGAAAAGGGGATTTGCACTGTCTGAGCGCAGCGAGTTTGCAAAGCCCCGGCAGCATCGAGGAGCACAGGGCATCCCGCCTACGGCGGGACAAGAGACACAGGGGGCCCTTTCTTTGGTTCGTTTCTTTGGGCAAGCAAAGAAATGAACAGAGCGACTCCATGCTCCATTCCTCGACATTCCCGGATATAATCACAAAAAAAGGCTACCCGAAGGCAGCCTTTTACAAAGAGCAACTAAAAGAAAAAATCACAAAGGAATAAATTCCGTCCGCTCCAATGCCATTTCCATGTAGAACCGGTGGGTATCCAGACTGAACACCATCCGCCGGTTATCCTGAAAATCAAGATCCGGGGTAAGGGTGATGGCGGTGTTCAAGGACAGGGCCTTGGGCTGGCCGATGTAGGAGGTGAGGTCAAACCGGCCTTCCACCATCTGCATAGCCTTGCCCATAAACTGGTTGGTCATCTCCCCCATGGTGTCAACCACCTCGGCAGAGGTCGAATCCTTGGCCAGTTCGCTCTCCGGCATCCCCATGGCAAGCATGTAGCTCCGGTAGAGTCCCATGGCAGCTCCGGCGGAAAAATTCACCACCACCAACCCGTTATAATCCCCGGTAAACTGAACAAAGCAACCGATCTCCGGCCGCAGGCTCACCTTGGGAATAACCTGGATGGTTTTTGAATATTTGATGGCCTTTTGGGTGCTCTTGTCCAGGGTCTTCTTGACCGCCTGACAGAAAATCTCGGCAATTATGTCAATGGTTGCCTGTTTTTCACTCATCACTCCCCCCAATGGCCACGGACCAAAAACCATTATTATAAATGTGGTGCCCAGGACGAGAATCGAACTCGTACGAAATTGCTTTCGAGGGATTTTAAGTCCCTTGCGTCTACCAGTTCCGCCACCCAGGCATAGTGCTCAAATCAAAGGGCGGTGTACCATATCACCCTGCAAAAATCAAAATACTGCACCTGATAGGTGGATACCTCAAGGATTCCAGATTGCCAAGCATCGGCGGGCAAACCGGCCTTACGACAGAGGTGGCTTAGAAAATCCTTAGGATCGGGCAGCTGCTCCCAGACCTGGGGCAGAAAGGTGGCGCCCTGCACGCCCTTTCGGAGAATTACCCCATCGACCCCGACCCGCAGAATACGGAGCAACTCCTCCGCACTTGTATAGGCCAAGGGGGTCGGCTCGGTGAGGATGCTGATCTCCACCTCGATTGCCCCGAGTTCATTTTTCCCCACCGGTCTGAACCGGGAATCGTCAAAAGCGGCATGGAGGGCATTGCGCTTGACACCCTCGACAATGGAGTCCATGGCGGCAAGGCTGCCGATACAGCCGCGCAGCTCGCCATGTTCTTTCAGGGTGACAAAGGTTCCCCGCTTGTGCCCCAGCTCAGCATCCAACAAGCGGGCGGCGATATCGGCCCCTGGCGCATGCGCCTCCATGCCAAGTTGCCGGGCGATGGTCTCCCGCGCCAGCCAGAGCAGCGCTTTCCCCTGTTCTTCTGTCAGGCCCGCAGCCTGTACGCCTTCATGCTGTGCCATGATCAGCTCCTTTGTTCTTTCTTTTTCCCCGCACCCCTTTCAGAGTACAGTATCTTTGAAAATCGGAAACAACATAACACTTTTCTGCGAGAGGCAACTGCACCGTATGAAAACAATCACCACGCTTCTGGCGGCATTCAATATCTTTCTTGCCGCCACCGGCATCTGCCTTGGCGCGGACGCCCAACAGGGAAAACTGCTCTTTGAAAGCCCTATCCTCGGAGGCGGCACCTCCGGCAAGACCTGTCTCACCTGCCATGAACATGGCCGGGATTTCAGCCCGGAGACCATGCACAGGAAGCAATATCGGGTCATGGACAACCCCGTTGCCAGCCTGGCGGAGGTCGTCAATTTCTGCATCGAGGTAGCCTTGCGCGGCGAGGCACTCCCAGAAAACAGCAAAGAGATGAAGTATCTGCTCGCCTACCTGTCTGTCTTTATCCAAAACAACAACGGCAAGGCCCAATAAAAAACCCCGGCCAAGGCCAGGGTTTTTTTACAACACATTCAAAACGATATAATCAGCAACCGCAGGAGCCGCCACTACCACCGCTGCCGCAAGAACTGCCGCAGCTTCCGCCCCCACCGCCGCCGAGAGGCTTGGCCGAGGAGATGCCGAAACCGGAACGGGGTCCGGCTTCGATGAAGTCTACCTTGATGACTCCACACTGATTGCTGAGATTATTATCCAGCAGGAATTTAATTCCGCCATGTTCAAACGTTGCATCATTTTCCTTTGGCTCATCCAGAGCCAATCCCAAAGAGGGGCCTGCTCAGCCACCCTGCATCAACGCAACACGTACGGCAGATTCGATATTATTATCGGCCAGGTACGCTTTCAGTTTAACAACCGCCTGCTCTGTTACTTCAAGCATCCTATGATCTCCTCATCAAAAGGTTCATAAAAAAATATCCCGGCTCTGAGAAGGCCGGTAAGAAAAAAGTAATTTCAGCTTTTTCTTATTGAGTAAATTAAGAAATATCCCCGCATAAGTCAAGGCTGGTTTTTTGTTTTGATCTCCGTCTGATTCAAGCTATAACTAAAAAAAGGGTTTTTCTAATGAACAGAGGTCGTTACTCAGTCATTGTGTGAGGTTGAACAGATGAAAAAAATCGTCATATCCACCGGCGGCGGCGACGCCCCTGGCCTGAACGCGGTTATTTACGCAGTGACCAAATCCGCCCATTACCGGGGCTGGGAGGTCTACGGCAGCCACGGCGGCTACAAGGGGCTGCTCGACCCGGACGAACTTATCCGCCTCACCCCGGAGGTCGTTGAAGACATCACCCCCACCGGCGGCACGATCCTCGGCTCGACCAACAAAGGCAACCCCTTTGCCATGCCGGTGGAAAACATGGCCGGCGAGGTACTGCTCCGCGATGTTTCCGACCGGGTCATGCAAAACTTTACCCGCATGGGTTTTTTCTGCCATATAGCGGTGGGCGGCGACGGCAGCCTGGAGATTGCCCACCGTTTCGCCACGGAAAAGGGGATGCCAGTGATCGGGGTGCCCAAGACCATTGACAACGATCTGCTGGCCACCCAAAGAACCTTTGGCTGCGACACCGCCGTGGCCACGGCGACCGAGGCCCTTGACAAGCTGCATTCCACCGCCAAATCCCACGACCGGGTCATGGTGGTCGAGGTCATGGGGAGGGATTCCGGCTGGATAGCCATCAACTCCGGAATCTCCGGCTGCGCCGACGTCATCCTCATCCCGGAAATCCCATTTGATATGGACAAAGTCTGCGACAAGATCAACGACAACGAATTGCATCACAAACATTACGCCATTGTCGTGGTGGCCGAGGGCGCCAGAGCAAAAAATGCCGAGGTCATCCACAAGACCACGGATGCCCATGAAATCGGACGCCAAGAGGTTATCCTGGGCGGGGTGGGCGAATGGGTGGCGCAACAGATTCGGGAAAAAACCGGCAAGGACACTCGTTCCCTGGTGCTGGGGCACCTACAGCGCGGCGGCTCCCCCACCACCTTCGACCGGATGCTGGCCCTGCGCTTTGGCGGCGCGGCGGTGCGGTTGGCAGAGCAGGAGGTCTTCGATCACATGGTGGCCCTGTCCGCCACGGATATTGTTGCCGTACCCCTAGCCGATGCGATCAAGGCCCGAAAAAAGGTGCCCCTGGACAGCGATAAGGTCCTGACCGCGCGGGAAATCGGCACCTGTCTGGGGGATTAAAAAAGAGCGGTAAACTGCCAGCTACAGGCTGCAGACTTCAGCCCTTTTCCAGCCGCTCCATGTAGACATCCCATTCGATGGGCAGCATGCTTTTCTTCAGGTTATTGCATTCCTTGCAGCAAGCGGCAAGATTCCCCTTGCTGCTTGTCCCTCCCCTGGCCAGGGGCACGATGTGGTCCATGGTAAGCTCCTTGGCCGGGGTCTTGTTGCCGCAATAATAGCAGATGCCCAGGGAGAGCTTGGTCTGCCACCATCTGCTTTTCCGTATTTCCCGCGCCTTGGCCCGTTCGCGGCGGATATCCTCCTCGGCCACCCCCTCGCCGTACAGATCCCCTTCCGCACTCATGACGCCACCTCCCCCAAAAGAATTTTCCGCGCCGCTCCCACCAGATACAACGATCCAGCCACACAGATCAGATCCCCGCTGTGCGCCATGTCTGCGGCCAGGGCCAAAGCCTCGTTAACTGTTGCCGCGCCCTGCGCCTTGCTACGCTCCTCTTCGGCCAGGATGGCGGTAAGCTGCTCCGGTGTTGCCGAGCGCTCGCTTTCCGGGCGGGTGAAGATGATTCGGTCCGCCAGGGGGGCTATGGCGGTGAGGGTTGCGGCCACATCCTTGTCTCCCATGCAGGCCCATACCAGAATGAGCCGGTCGTAGCGAAACTCGCTGACCAGGGCATCCCGCAGGCTTTCCACCCCGGCAGGGTTGTGGGCTCCGTCCAGCAGATAGCGGCGCAGAGAAGCGGGCTGTCCGGCTGCGACCTCGGCCAGACACTCCACCGGCTTCCCGTCCGCAAGGCAGAAATATTCAAGGCGGCCCGGCCAGCTCACGGAGAGTAGCCCCTGCCGGATCGCCTCCCCGCTCACCGGCAAGGTTTCGGAGATGGTTTCCAGCGCGGCCAGGGCCAGGGCAGCATTGCCGATCTGGTAGCCGCCTGTGAGGCGGCAATGCAGCCCGGCCAGGGAGTGGCTGTGGTCGATGCCCCGATACTCCCAGCTTCCCTTCGGGCCTCGAACCGCATCAAACTCCCTCCCCAACAGAAACAGGGGGGCTTTGCGTTCCTGGCATACCTGCTCCACCACTGCCAGACTTTCATCCGGTGCCAGCCCGGCAACCACCGGCACACCGGGCTTGATCACCCCAGCCTTTTCAAAGGCCACCGCAGCCAGGGTATTGCCGAGGTACTGCTCATGATCCATACTGACATTGGTGATCACGGAGACCAGAGGGGTGATCACATTGGTGGCGTCAAGCCTGCCGCCCATGCCCACTTCCAGGATGGCCACATCCACCTGCTCCTCGGCAAACCAGAGCAGGGCCAGGGCCGTGGCAAACTCGAAATAGGTGATCTGCCGCTCCCCCAGCGCCTCGCGGATCACGCTGGCCTGGCGGGCAAACGCCTCCTCCGAGATAAACCGCTCGCCGATCCGAAACCGCTCCCGCACGCAGCTGAGGTGCGGTGAGGTATAGAGTCCCACCTTGTATCCAGCCTTGGTCAGGATAGTCCGCATGGTGGTGGAGACGGAGCCCTTGCCGTTGGTGCCTGCCACATGCACGAAACGCAGGCCCCGGTGCGGATTGCCCACCGAATCGAGGAACTGGCTCATGCTCTCAAGGCCCAACTTGATCTTGAAGAACTGTAGGTTGTCGAGAAAACCCCACGCCTCTTGGTAATTCATCATGAAACCAACTCCAGCTTGGCATAGTCAAGATGCAGGGTCTTGCGGCCATGCCGGGCAAAGAGCACCTCCACCGATTTGGGGCTGACCACCTTTTCCACCACCCCCTCCCCGAAAAACGGATGGCGCACCCGGTTGCCGAGCTTGATGCTCGGAGCCGGAGCAGCCGCAGCCAGGCTGGAGAGACCCGGCGGATATGCAGACCTCAGCGGCGGGATGCTGTAATCGGGCCGTTCCTCCTGTTCCGCGTCATAGGCGGAGGATTGGGACTGCCAGGCCGCTGGGGCAGGCGACTGGGTCAGGGCGTGGGGCAATTCCTGCAAAAACGGGGAAGGCCCGCCCGCAGTCGAGGAGGAGTCGTAAGACATGACCTCCTGGGGATAGACCAGATACAACTGCTTGCGCGCTCTGGTCGCGGCCACATAGAGCAGACGGCGTTCCTCTTCCCGGTGTGCAGGCAGCACGGCCTGGGCAGAAGGGAAACGGCCCTCGGCCAGGTTGATGATAAAGACCGTGTCCCACTCCAAGCCCTTAGCCGAATGGATGGTGGAGAGCACCAACCGCTTGCCGCCATCCGGTTCCAAAGCCCCGGCCTGGGGCGGGTCGAGGGAAGCGTCATCAAGAAAGGATTGCAACTCAACATACCCGCCCATCACCCGGCCCAACTCGTCCAGGTCCCTGCGGCGACGGGGATAATCGTCATGATAGAGCCGCTCAAATATCGGCTCGTAGTAGTCCATGATCCGCTCGAACATCTGGCCCATGGTCATGCCCGGCTGCCGGAGCGCCTCAAGCATCTCCAACAGATCAGTCAAACCCTCTTTCCAGGTTTTCCCGGCCGGGTATTCCCTAAGCGCCGCCAGGGGGTCGTCCGCGCTTTTCACCCGGCTTAGGATGTTCTGGGCCGTCTTGGGCCCCACCTTGTCGAGCTGTAGCAGGAGCCGGTTCCAGGAGAGATGGTCGTGGGGGTTGGCCACCACCCGCAGATAGGAGATGATGTCCTTGTTATGGGCCAGCTCGTTGAGTTTGAGGCCGCCGCGTTTGTCAAACTCGATCTGCCGGTGGGTCAGCTCCAGTTCCAGCTTGTAGGAATGGAAGCCGGAACGAAACAGCACCGCCATCTCATCCAACGGCTCGCCCGCTTTGTGCAGGGCCACGATCTTTTCCGCCACATAACGGGCCTGAGTGGCCTCATCGCGGGCCCCATACACCACGGGCTTTTCCCCGCCCGTGATGTTGGTGAACAGGGTCTTGGTGTATTTTTCCTGGGCCTTCTCGATGATGGCGTTGGTCAAATCGAGAATCTTCTGTGTGGAGCGGTAGTTCTCTTCCAACCGGATCAGACGGGTGTCGGGGAACAGCGAAGGGAACTCCATGATGTTGCGGAAATCAGCACCCCGGAAGCTGTAAATGGATTGGGAATCATCGCCCACCACCATCACGTTGTTGTGCTTGGCTGCCATCAGCCGGACGATGGCAGCCTGGATCGGGTTGGTGTCCTGGTACTCATCCACCATAATGTGGCTGAAACGGTTGGCCAGTTCGGTGTGCACCTCAGGAAACTCCTCCAGAATCCGCCGCCAATTTACCAGCAGGTCGTCGTAATCCATGAGGCTGTGCTCAAGCTTGAACCGCCGATAATGCTGGGCAATGGTCTGCAGGTCGTCGGCAAAATCATGAAAATGGCCGTACTCGGCCTCGACCAGCTCCTCAATGCCCAGTCCTTTGTTCACCGACTTGCTCAGGATGGAGATCACCACCCGCTTGGAGGGAAAACGCTTGTTCTCGCCGCCCAAGTTCAGAGAGGATTTGAGCAGGTTGACGATGCCCTCGGCATCGGACTGGTCGATGATGGTAAAATTTGATTCATAACCAAGATGGCGGCAATAACGGCGCAGCAGCAGGTTGGCCGTGGCATGGAAGGTGCCGCCCATCACCCGCCGACAGGAATCATCGAGCAACAGGCTGGCCCGGTGCAGCATCTCCTGGGCCGCCTTGCGGGTAAAGGTCAGCAGCAGGATCTGCTCCGGAGGCACGCCCTGTTCAACAAGATGGGCCAGACGGTAGACCAGGGTGCGGGTTTTGCCGCTGCCTGCCCCGGCAATAACCAGCACCGGACCGCTCACGGTGGTCACCGCCTCGTATTGTGCCTCGTTCAAGGCCTTGCGGCTGATCTGGCTGGCAGGGCGGACGGGCTGGGGCTTTGACTTTGATTCCATGGGAAATAGGGTGGGTTGCATGGCGGCAACTCTAACACAAGAGCTATGCGGCAATCGACAAAAAAGTTTTCATTTTCATGCCTGGCTGGTAGAGTAGCTCGTTACAAAAACCAGACACCAGCAAGACAACTTTTTACATATTTTCAAGGGAATAGAAATGAACAACGCACAGGATATTTTCACCCAGGAAACCCTGCAGACCCTCTTTCCGCCCGAACGGGCCAACGCCTTCTTTGACGCCCTGTTCGGCGATGCCGAAGACGGGGCCTACGACATCCGCCTCGTCTTCAAGAGCCAGGCTGCAAACACCCTCACCCTAGCGCTGGAACTCCACGAGCGCCCCGGCAAATGCCTGGCCTGCAATCTGACCTACGGCCTGCCCGAGGTATTCAGCCGCCATCCCATCATCAACATCAAGGGGTTGACGGCGGAGATCGACGCCCTCCTGGGCGACAAGGCCACCTGCACCGACTGGAAGCTCGGCACCACCCAGACCGTTTCTAAGAAGCTGCATGTTATTCCGTTGATGATTAGCTTGGCGTGAAGAAAAAAACAAGGAACCAAAAATGAAAACGATACTATCGTTGTTGTTTATTTTCCTGCTTACCTCTTCTGCGAATGCCGGAGAAACAAAAATTTTGTACCATCAATCAAGAATAGCAGGACCGCAGATTTCAAAAGATTACTATGTCAAGGAGAGCCTTAAAAAAATTACCACGGAGAATCCAAATCTTCTCCAGGTAAAAACATATTCAACAGTTACGAGTCCAGAAGGTACAACTACATACCGCGCAACATACCAAATAAATTGCGCAACACAAAAATCAACAATAATTGCGTACTGGAGTTCTGGGTACGGCAATGACAATGGAACTATGGTAGATGGTAAATGGAGAGATGTTGCTAGTTTTGAAGATGCCGCAGCATTAACAAAGAAAATCTGCACAAAATAGGGCTACCCCATATTTCCCCATTGGCACGCCGCCGAGCACCGGAAAAGCTGCCGAAAAGGGAGGTTGCACTGTTTGAGCGCAGCGAGTTTGCAACCTCCCGGCAGCTTTGAGGAGCGCAGGGTATCCCGCCTTCGGCGGGACAAGTGACAGGGGTGCCCTTTCTTTGGTTCGTTTCTTTGGGCAAGCAAAGAAATGAACAAACCCATTTATTCGCTACCCAAACGAGCCATCAGTGCCCCTAATCAACTCCTCAACCGAACTGACAACCAGCGCCACCGATGCCCTACTGGCCATCGAATGCACCCTGATCATCGCACTCCTCCTGCGCTCTGCAACCACAAATCGCTGGCGAACCAACCTCTGGTGTTGGGTATTCACCCTCCTCGCAACCGCATCCTTCCTCGGCGCCCTGCTACACGCCCTGGAGCTACCAAAATCCATGCGCATAGCATTATGGACCCCTCTCTACCTATGTCTGGGAACCCTCGTACTGCTGTTCATCATGGGGGCTGTTGCGGATTGGCGGGGAAAAGTGGCGGCGAAGCGTCTTGTCCCATGGGGCATCGGGATAAGCGCGGCCTTTCTCGGACTGACCGCGCTGCTAGGCGGAAAGTTCATCGTCTTCATCGTTTACGCGGCAACGATTATGCTGAGCGCCCTGGCCATCTACACCTTTCTCGCCGTTACCCATCGGTTGAAAGGCGCCGCAGTCGTTGCCCTGGCAATTCTCCTCAATCTGGCGGGGGCCGCAGTGCAGGCGAGCAATCTCTCGCTCCACCTTGTTTTCCCCTTTGACCACAACGGACTCTTCCACCTTGTCCAGATAGTGAGCACCGCGATCCTCGGGCTGGGATTGCACCTCGGCATGGAGTCCGCCCAGAGATAAGTGTTCCGCGAACGCGGTCTACCACAACCTCTCAAAAAACCGCCCCACCTCACCGGGCCGGTGCGCATCAGACCCAGCCACCAGCAGAACCCCCAAGGCCACAGCCTCCTCGATCAGTGAGCGCACCGGATACTGCTCCCCCCGATGCGAAAACCCGGAGGTGTTCACCTCCAAAGCCATGCCCTTTTCGCGCATCCCCTGAAAAATCTCCGTAATCTGCCGTCGATGCGCCTCGGTAAAATGCACCTCAGGATGATGACGCAGCACAGCGTCCAGATGGCAGAGCACCGTGCCGGGCAGAACCTCAACCGCCTCCAAGAGGGTGGCGAAGTACTCGGAAATCACCCGCTCCACCCCCTGCTTACCCAAGGGCTCCAGATTGGCCTTGCGGCGGCTCACCACATTGTAGTGGCGCCCTTTGATCTCATAGTAATGGAAGGAGAGACCGACCCGGTCCCAGGTGTACTGCTGGAGAAAATCAAGAATCGCAGGGACATGCTTGGGGTTGTAGCCCACCTCCACCCCGAGGCCGATGCGGAGCTGGCCCCCATACACCTGCCGCAGCCTCTGGCCTTCGCGATGGTAAGCGGCAAAATCCTCTTCGGAAAGCCAGGTGTCCTCGGGGTAGCGGATGCCGCATTCCAGATGCTCGAGAAAGATCAGCTCCTCCAACCCCTTGCCAATGGCGGCCACGACATACTCCTCCATCTCGCCGGTGGCGTGATGGCAGAGCCGGGTGTGGACATGGCCGTCGCTCTTGGGGTTGATCAGCATGGGTCGAAGCAGGGGACTCGGAAACTAGGCATTGCCGCGGGGGAAGAAATGCAACACCCCGTCGATATCCGAGGTGTCGCAGACGCGCCCCGGTCCGAGCTCGACAAACTGCTCAATGCCTTCCATGTTGATGGAAAACTGCTGGCCGTCCGGCATGTGGTACACAACCGTCCGAACCTTGGTTATATCAATGGGCGATCCAGCCACTCTCATATTCATTCCTCACCAAAATCCTATAAATAACAGAACTGTGCTCTGTAATTTAGTCATTCATTAAACTATAGCAAGATGCCGTGAAAAATAATCAGTAAGATTTTCTGGCCAAAACCTCGCGGGGCTTGGAGCCATCTGCAGGACCGACCACCCCTTCCTTTTCCATGAGTTCGATCATCCGGGCGGCCCGATTGTAGCCCACCCGCAGACGCCGCTGCACCATGGAGATGGAGGCCTGACCCGATTCGCAAACCAGGGCTACAGCCTCGTCATATTTCTCGTCCGACTCCCCGCCTTCGTCGCCCTCACCAGCCTCGGCTTCCTCGGCCAGCTTCAGCACGGATTCATCATAGCGCACAGCGCCCTGCTCCTTGAGGAAGGTCACGATCCGCTCGGTTTCCTTTTCCGAGATATAAGCGCCGTGAATCCGCTGAAGCTTGCTGGTGCCTGGGGGCATGAAGAGCATGTCGCCTGCACCCAACAGGTGTTCGGCCCCACTCCCGTCCAAAATGGTGCGGGAATCGATCTTGGAGGAGACCTTGAACGACATCCGGGTTGGGAAGTTGGCCTTGATCAGGCCGGTGAGCACATCCACCGAAGGCCGCTGGGTGGCGAGGATCAGGTGCATCCCCGCAGCCCGCGCCATCTGGGCCAGCCTGGCCACGGAATCCTCGACCTCGCGGGAGGAAACCATCATCAGGTCGGCCAGCTCGTCGATAATGATAACGATCAGGGGCAGCTTGTCCACCGCCTCGGCGTTGTAGCTGGCCAGGCTCTTGACCTTTGCCTCTTCCATCAGCTGATAGCGGCGTTCCATCTCCCGCACCGCCCAGAGCAGGGCCCGGCTCGCCAGCTTGGGGTCCACCACCACCGGGTGCAGGAGATGGGGGATATCCTCGTAGCAGGAAAGCTCGATGCGCTTGGGGTCCACCAGCAGGAGGCGGACCTCCTCGGGCGTGGCCCGGAAGAGAATCGAGCAGATGATGGTGTTGACCGCCACGCTCTTGCCCGAGCCGGTTGCCCCGGCGATGAGCAGATGGGGCATCCGCGCCAGATCGGCAATCACCGGGTTGCCCACCACATCCATGCCCAAGCCGATGGTGAGTCGGGAGCTGGCCTTTTGAAATTTTTCATTGGCAAAGATGTCGCGGACATAGACGATATTGCGGGTCGGGTTGGGAATCTCGATGCCCAGCGCGGCTTTGCCGGGGATGGAACCGACGATGCGCACGCTCTCGGCCTTGAGCCCCAGGGCAAGATCGTCGGCCAGGGCGATGATCTTGTTGATCTTGACCCCCGGCGCCGGGGAAAACTCGTAGGTGGTGATCACTGGACCGGGGGAGATGCCGACCACCTTGCCCACCACTCCGAAATCCTTGAGCTTTTCTTCCAGTTCGGCGCTGACCGCATAGTAATACTCACGGTCCACGACCACCTCGGTGTTTTCCGGCTTATCCAACAGGGAGAGGGGCGGAAGCCGGTATTCACCGCTGGCTGCGGGCAGGAGGCGGAAGGCGTCGTCCTCGGTCCCGGCCTCAAGCTTTACAGGCGCATGCACCTTGGGCACAATGAAATTGTCGTCATCCTGGCTTGCCTCGGCATCGACTACCAGCGGGACCACTGCCGCCTGTTTCTTGCCCTGCTTGGCAGAGCCGTTAGCCTCAGGCGCTTTCCGAGCCGCCCAATGAGAGGCCAGAAACCCGCGCAACCGATTGCCAAGGGAATAGGGGGAAAAGCTGCTGATCAGCATCAGGGAGATAACCAGCACCACGAAAAACAACAGCAAGGAGCCGGGTCCGCCGAAGAACAGCTGACCATACTGGGCCAGGAGGGTGCCCAAGAAACCGGCAACCGGATAGGTGTGATCAAAAACCGTAAAAGAGCTCAGGGCCGCGAAACCGGAGAGGCCTGCGCTGGCCAGAAGAATCCCGGTACAGCCGAAGACGATCAGGGGCAGGGTATCCAGGGTGCAGTCCGGAGAGAACAGGCGGATGGCGAAAAAAAGCAGGAGAAAAGGGAGCCAGAGGGAGGTGATCCCCAGCAGATCCATGAGCAGCCCGGCGACAAACTGGCCCACAGCCCCGCCCCAGTTGGCGGTGGCTGCCTGGACCAGCGGCTCCACCGAGGTATAGCTGACCAGGCAGAGGAGCAGAAAAAGGGCGACAAACACCCCGAATACGGAAAGTATCTCTCGCCCAAGCGTTGGTTTTTCCTGCTTAATGTTCCCTGATGCCATTATGCTCGCAGATCGGTTCCGTTGATGGAGCGCAGGCTTGCCTGCATTACAGGCTACTTTTCCTTGCCGATATTTTTCAGGATAGCATCAAGTATCCCGTTGATAAAACCCGGAGAATCCTCGGCACAGTATCGCTTGGCCAGTTCGATGGCCTCGTCAATGGCCACCCGGGGCGGCACATCCTCCTTGAACATCATTTCATAGGCTGCCAGGCGGATAATGTTGCGATCCAGCACCGACATCCGGCTGACCCGCCAGTTCACCGCGCTTTCCTCGATCTTGGCGTCGAGCGCATCTCTCTTGTCGGTGATACCGTATACCAGCTCCCGGCCATAGGGAATGGCCTTTTTGTTGATCTCAAAATTCTCGCAGAGCAACGGAAAATTCTCCACCGCCGAGGTTGCGGTCATCTCCCCTTGAAACAGGGCGTTGAGGGCAATCTCCCTTGCCTTGCGTCGGTTTCCCATGAATAATCAGGCGAGCTGCGGCAGGAGGTTGACCATCTCGATGGCGGTGGCCGCGCACTCGGAGCCCTTGTTGCCGGCCTTGGAGCCGGCCCGCTCAATGGCCTGCTCGATGGAATCGGTGGTAAGCACCCCGAAGATAATGGGCACCCCGGATTCCATGCTGGCCTGGGCAATCCCCTTGGTTGCCTCGTTGGCCACAAAATCGAAATGGGGGGTAGAACCGCGGATAACGGCGCCAAGACAGATCACTGCGTCGTAGCGGCCAGACTTGACCATCTTCTGGGCAACCAACGGAATCTCAAAGGCGCCGGGAACCCTGGCCACTTCGATTTCCTTATCCTTTACCCCGGAACGCATCAGGGTGTCCAGGGCGCCTTCCAGCAAACGCTCGGCAATGAACGAGTTGAACCGGGCAATAACAATCCCGAATTTCTTCCCTTCGGCCTGCAGTTTTCCTTCAAAAAATTTCGGCATCGTTTCTCCTCCAAAAAGTGAACAAAGACTTAGTTTTTTGTATCCTTGCTGCCGGTGAAAAGATCCAGCATATGGCCAAGCTTGTCCTTCTTGGCCTTCAGGTAATCGATATTTTCCGGTTCCGCCACCATCTCGATGGCCTGCCGTCCAGTGACCTTGAGGCCATAGCCTTCAAGGCCGATGATCTTCTTGGGGTTGTTGGTGATCAGCCGCATCTTGCGTACGCCAAGATCGCGGAGGATCTGGGCGCCGATCCCGTAATCGCGCAAATCGGCCTTGAAGCCCAGATGCACATTGGCCTCAACCGTATCCATCCCCCCCTCCTGGAGGGCATAGGCCTTGATTTTGTTGATCAGGCCGATACCGCGACCCTCCTGCTGCATGTAGAGGATGATACCTGCGCCCTCATGCTCGACCATGCGCATGGCGCTGTGCAGCTGCCCGCCACAGTCGCAACGCTTGGAACCGAAGACATCGCCGGTCAGACAGGAAGAATGGACCCGGACCATGATCTCCTTGGTGGGGTCAATCTCCCCCTTGACCAGGGCAACGTGTTCGAGTTCGTCCACATCGTTGGTGTAGACAATGGCCCGGAAATCGCCGTAGCGGGTGGGGATCTTGGCCTCGGCGGCCCGATGGACCAGCTTGTCCTCGCGGGTCCGGTAAGCAACCAAATCGGCGATGGTGGCGATCTTAAGGTCGTGCTCCTTGGCAAAGATCTCAAGATCGGGCATCCGGGCCATGGTGCCGTCTTCCTTCATGATCTCGCAGATCACCCCGGAAGGATGCAGGCCAGCCAAGCGGGAGAGATCAACCGAACCCTCGGTCTGGCCGGTGCGGACCAAAACCCCGCCCCGCCGGGCGCGCAGAGGAAAGATATGCCCGGGGCTGACGATATCGCTGGGCTTGGCGTTGGGATCGGCGGCAACCAGAATGGTCCTGGCCCGGTCCGCTGCAGAGATGCCGGTGGTGACTCCGGTAGTGGCCTCGATGCTGACCGTGAAGGCCGTTTCAAAGGGCGACTTGTTGTTCTGCACCATCATGGGAATCTGCAGCTGCTCCAGATGATCCGGGGTCAGGGTCAGGCAGATGAGGCCCCTGCCGTGGGTGGCCATGAAATTGATCGCCTCGGGGGTGACCTTTTCCGCAGCCATGTACAGATCGCCTTCATTCTCGCGATCTTCGTCATCGACCAGGATGATCATCTTCCCGGCCCGGATTTCGTCAATCACCTCTTCGATGGAACTTACCGCCATGGTATCACCTCAAAACTTTCGCCGCTTGTTGGCCTGGCACCCTTATTTCAAGAAGCCGTGCTCAGCCAAAAAAGCGGAATTGATTTTTGATTCCACCCCACCGCCTTCAGCATCCTTAGCGGAGAGCAATTTTTCCACATACTTACCAATCAGATCCACTTCTATGTTCACCACGCTCCCCTGTTTCAACGCACCCAGAGTGGTTACGCCAAGGGTGTGGGGGATGATGGAAACGGAAAAGGCCTTCTCGTCGATACTGTTGACGGTAAGACTGATGCCGTCAATGGCGATGGAGCCCTTTTCGATGATATACTTGCCAAAACCAGCCGGGACCTGAAAACTGAACAGCACAAAATCCCCAAGGGGCTGACGGGTAAGCATGGGGGTGGTAGCATCCACATGCCCGCTGACCATGTGCCCTCCCAGCCGGTCGGTAAGACGCAGAGCTCGTTCCAGATTAACCACGCCCCCGACGGCCAGACGCCCGAGATTCGTGCGGTTCAGGCTTTCCGGCGAAACATCGACGAGAAAGCGGCGGCCGCTTATCTCTTTGGCCGTAAGACAGACCCCGTTGACCGCGATGGATTCGCCTTCCGCAGGCTCGGGCAGATCAAAATCCGCGCCAATGGCAAAGAGCATCCCGCCACCGACCGGTCTTTTTTCCAGTATCCTGCCTTGCCCCAGTATGATCCCGGTAAACATTTCCTTTCCTAAGCTATCAGCTATACGCTATTTTTCTATCAACCCTTCGATCAGCACATCGTTGCCAAACCGCCGCACCTTGGTGGTGCTGAAACGGGGGGCATCGACAACCTGTTGCAAGCCCAAGGTGTCCAGAAGCGGCACCCCGTCTGCACCGATAAAGATCGGGGCCACAAAGATATTTACCTCGTCCACCAAACCGGCTCGCAAAAAAGCACCATGCACCCGGCTACCTCCTTCGACCAGAACGCTGGTGCACTGCGCCCGACCAAGCTCGCAGAGAACCGCTTCAAGATCAAGCTGGCCTGCACCATCGAGCCTGACCTGCTTGATGACTGCGCCTGCTCCGACCAGGGACTCAGCCCGTTTGGCATCCACATCCGGACCGCAAAAGATCCAGGTTGGGGAGGAGGACGCCTGGTGCAGCATCCTGGCGGTGAGCGGCAACCTGAGGGCGGTGTCCAGAATAACCCGCAACGGGTCCTTACCCTTGCGACCAGACAATCTCGTGGTAAGAGCGGGATCATCGGCCAAGGCAGTGCCGCTGCCAATAAGGATGGCGTCCACCCGATCCCGCAGACGATGCACCTGACGCCAGGATTGCTCGTTGGTGATCCAAGCACTCTGGCCAGAGCCAAGAGCCAAGCGCCCATCCAGACTCATCCCTGCCTTCATAATCACCCAGGGCAAGCCAGTGGTGACATGTTTGCTGAAGGGGTGGTTGAAGCTCCGGCATTCCTCGACCAATACACCCTGCGCAACCTCAACCCCTTGGGCAGCAAGAGTCTTGCAACCGCCTCCCGCAACGAGCGGATTGGGGTCAAGCATGCCGACCACCACCCGCTTGATGCCGCTGGCTAAAATAGCCTGAGTGCAGGGAGGAGTCCGGCCCGTATGGTTGCAAGGTTCCAGGGTCACATAGATGGTGGCGCCTCTGGCTTTTGTCCCTGCCGCCCGGAGGGCATGCACCTCAGCATGGGGGGTTCCGGCCTGGTGATGATAGCCCGTGGCTATAAGCTTATTATTTTTGACAATGACCGCGCCGACACAGGGGTTTGGCGAGGTGCGTCCCAGCCCTTTTTTCGCCTCCCTGATGGCCAGCTGCATCCAGGCGCGGTCGTCTTTCATTCCGCTGTTTCTTCCGGGCCGCCCAGCATGCCTTTCAACTCGGCCATAAATTCGCTCAAATCCTTGAACTGCCGGTAGACGGAGGCAAAACGGACATAGGCCACGCCGTCAAGCTTGCGTAAGCCGTCCATAACCCGCTCGCCAACAAGCCTCACCGGGATCTCGCGTTCGCCCATGTCCTGAAGCTCCCGCTCCAGGGAATCGACAAACTCATCGATCTGCTCCATGCTGACCGGCCGCTTCTCGCAGGCCTTCTGTAGACCTTCCACCACCTTGTGTCGGTCCCAAGCCTCGCGGCGCCCATCCTTCTTGATCAACATGGGCATGGTCACTTCAAGCCGCTCGTAGGTAGTAAACCTGCGACTACAGGCATCGCACATCCGACGACGACGGGTGATGGTAAAATCCTTGTTCAGGCGGGAGTCAACAACCCGGTTTTCCAGATGACCGCAATACGGACATTTCATAACTTCGCCTTAACGGAGTCTGCGCCGGGGCAGGATTGAGGCCAGACCGCTACCCCAGCTGGACAACAGGAACTTTGGCTTCGGCCAACAGCAAAGAGGAAAGGTTGTCGGCATATCCCTCTTTATAATAGATTTTTTCAATTCGTGCATTGATCAGCATCTTGCTACAGATGGAGCAGGGCATATTGGTGCAGTACAGGGTGGCGCCCTCAATACTGAAACCGTGCAACGCCGCCTGGATAATGGAGTTCTGCTCGGCATGCAGACCGCGACAGAGTTCATGCCGCTCCCCGGAGGGAATCCCCTGCTGCTCCCGCAGGCAGCCGATATCCAAACAATGGCTGACCTTGGCCGGGGCTCCGTTGTAGCCTGTGGCGATGATGCGCTTGTCCCGCACCAGAATCGCGCCAACCTTACGACGGAGACAGGTTGAACGCTGGGCCACCATCTCGGTGATCCCCATGAAATATTCGTCCCAGGACGGGCGGGTGTCTGTCATGATCGATTACTCGCTGTCCCGCGCCATGTCAGGATACAGGGGAAAAGTATCGCACAGGGCGCGAACTTCAAGCCTGATGGCGTTCAAGGCTGCCTTGTTCTGCCGATTTTCAATGGCCCGGTTGATCCAATCGGCCACCTTGGCCATTTCCGGCTCCTTGAGACCACGGGTGGTCACAGCTGGCGTACCGATACGCACCCCGCTGGTGACAAAGCGGCTTTGCTGGTCAAAGGGGATGGCATTTTTGTTGACGGTGAGACCGGCTTCCTCCAAGGCCTCTTCCGACTCCTTGCCGGTTGCCCCCTTGTTGCTCAGATCAACGAGAAGCAAGTGGTTGTCGGTGCCGCCGGAAACCAGACGAAAGCCGTGACGAACCAGCCCTTCCCCCAAAGCCTGGGCGTTTTTGACAACCTGGACCTGATCCTGCTTGAATTTCTCCCCCATGGCCTCTTTGAAGGCCACGGCCTTGGCCGCGATGACATGCACCAGCGGCCCGCCTTGAATGCCCGGAAAGATCTTGCTGTCCAATTTTTTGCCGAACTCGGCCTTGGCAAGGATCAGACCGCCCCGCGGACCCCGCAAGGTCTTATGCGTGGTGGTCGTGACAAAATCGGCGTACGGCACCGGTGAGGGGTGGACCCCGGCCGCCACCAGCCCCGCGATATGAGCCATATCCACCATGAACAGGGCGCCGATCTTATCGGCTATGGCGCGGAACCCGGCAAAATCAATAACCCTGGGGTAGGCGCTCGCTCCGGCCACGATCATCTTCGGCCTCTGCTCAAGGGCGATGCGCTCCACCTCGGCCATGTCGATACGCTCGGTTTCCCGGCTCACCCCGTAAGAAACAAACTTGTAGAGCTGCCCGGAAAAATTCACCCCTGCCCCGTGGGTGAGATGGCCGCCGTGGGCCAAATCCATGCCCAGAACTATATCCCCCGGCTGCAGCGAGGAGAAATAGACCGCCATGTTGGCCTGGCTGCCGGAATGGGGCTGGACATTGGCGTATTCGGCCCCAAAGATCTTCAGCGCCCGCTCGATGGCCAAGGATTCGATCTGGTCGGCGTATTCGCAGCCGCCATAGTAGCGCTTTCCAGGATAGCCCTCGGCGTACTTGTTGGTAAAAATGGAGCCCTGGGCCTCAAGCACCGCCTCGCTGACAATATTCTCGGAAGCAATCAGTTCGAGCTGATTACTCTGTCGTGCCAACTCATGGCGGATGGAACGGTACACATCCGGATCACTCTCTTTCAAATACGACACAGCAGTATCCTTCATGGTTATTTATGGGTTGAAAACCGCGCCCGCAATATTCAGATAAAATAATCACGGCCGAAAAATTACTCCAGGTAATTCCGGCCGCGCAATGAAAACCGTGCATGGGGTCTACAACAGGCAGACCCGTTTTCTAGAACATGTCAATCCGCCGCTGGTGCCTGCCCCCGGCAAATTCCGTGCTGACCCAAGCCCGGACTATTTCCGCAGCCAGACCGGGGCCGATAACCCTGGCGCCAAGACAAAGCACGTTGGCGTCATTGTGCTCCCGGCTCATTTGCGCGGTAAACAACTCGTTGCCCAGGGCCGCCCGAATCCCCTCGAAACGGTTGGCCACCATGGACATACCGACCCCGGTACCGCAGATCAGAATCCCGCGCTCACAGCTACCGTTCTGCACCTGGGCACAGACAGCCTTGGCAAAGTCCGGGTAATCGACAGACTCGGTGGAAAAACAGCCCTTGTCATCCACCGTGTGCCCCATCTCTTGAAGGAGCGGAACGATTTCTCCCTTCAGACTGATACCGCCGTGATCGCAACCGATGGCAATCTTCACGATTTCGCCTCGTATTGCTTCATGATCAAAACCGCATTGGTCCCGCCAAAACCAAAAGAATTGGACATGGCGGCCCGAATTTTCATCTTGCGGGCCTGATTGGGGACATAATCCAGATCGCACTCAGGACTGGGGTTTTCCAGATTCATGGTCGGCGGGGCAATCTGGTGCTTGATGGACAGTGCAGTAAAGACCGCTTCGATGCCCCCTGCCCCGCCCAGCATATGGCCGGTCATGGACTTAGTCGAACTAATGGCCAGTTTATAAGCCTGATCGCCAAATGCCGTTTTAATGGCCCTGGTTTCCACCACATCGTTCAACGGGGTCGAGGTACCATGGGCGTTGATATAGTCAACATCTTCCGGACGCATGCCCGCATCCTTGAGGGCCATCTGCATGCAGCGGGACGCTCCGTTGCCATCTTCGGGAGGGGCGGCCATATGGTAGCCATCGCTGCTCAGACCGTACCCGGCAACCTCGGCATAGATCTTGGCGCCACGGGCCACGGCATGCTCCAACTCTTCGAGGATGAGCACACCGGCCCCTTCGGAGATAATAAAACCGTCCCGGTCCCGATCAAAGGGGCGGGAGGCTTTTTCCGGCTGATCATTGCGGGTGGACAACGCCTTCATCGCGTGAAAGCCGCCAACCGCCAGAGGACAGATCACCGATTCGCTACCGCCGGTAACGGCTACATCGCATTCATCGTTGACGATGGAGCGAAACGCCTCGCCTACGGCATGGGTGCCTGCGGCACAGGCGGTGGTAAGACACAAATTCGGCCCCCTGGTCCCGTAAATAATGGAGATCTGCCCGGCACCCATATTGGGGATAACCATGGGAATAAAAAAGGGGGTAATGCGCTTGGTCCCCTTTTCCATGGCCACCTGATGGTATTTTTCGATGGTGGGCAGACCGCCGAGCCCGCAGCCCATGATGCTTCCGATCCGGGGCGCGTTTTCGTCAGTTATCGGGAGGTCGGCATCTCGCAAAGCTTCCCCTGCCGCCGCAACAGCGTACTGGACAAACAGGTCGAGGTGCTTGGCGACTTTCTTGTCGATATGGTCTTCGACCTGAAAATCCTTGACCTCGGCGGCGATGTTAACTCCGACCTCGCTGGCGTCGAACCGGGTAATCGGGCCGATGCCGCTCTTGCCTGCACACAGCGCACTCCAGGTTTTCTCCACGCCTGTTCCCAGGGGAGTAACCAGTCCAACTCCTGTGACCACGACTCTTCTGCCCACGCTGATCCTCGCCATACTGTTTGCAGAGAAAGAACAGCCCTGGCAGGCGCAATCACCTACCAAGGTCAGCCCTCAGTTGTTCCGCTTAGATACCTGCTACCGACAAAAAACTGTTCGGATCAACCGGCAACCTTGTTGACATGGTCGATGGCGTTCTGCACGGTGGTGATCTTTTCCGCAACGTCATCGGCGATCTCAATATCAAACGCCTCTTCCATGGCCATGATCAGCTCAACCAAATCAAGGGAGTCAGCACCCAAATCATCAATAAAAGAGGCCCCCGGTACAACCTTATCTTTATCAACACTCAGCTGCTCGGCAATGATATCAATGAGTTTTTCCTGTACAGACATGATCTTTTTCTCCTTGCTTGTTTTACGGTAACATCTTACCAAGATTCGTTCTTACAATATATATCACATAAACATGCCGCCATTGACATGGATAAACTGCCCTGTCACATAGCGCGCATCGTCAGACGCCAGATAGACTACGGCTCCGGCAATGTCCTCCGCCTCGCCCAACACTCCCATGGGGATCTCGTTCCTGATGACATCAGTGACCTCTTCGGATAAATCCTTGGTCATGTCGGTGACAATGTAACCAGGGGCCACGCCGTTCACCGTGATCCCACGGGAGGCAAGCTCCTTGGCCACGGATTTGGTGAAACCGACAATCCCTGCCTTAGCGGCCGCGTAGTTGGCCTGCCCGGCATTGCCGGCAAAACCGATCACCGAGGTGATGTTGATGACCCGCCCCCAGCGCTGTTTCATCATGGCCCGACTCACCGCCTTGGTGCAGAGAAATACGCCCTTGAGATTGGTGTTGAGCACCTCGTCCCACTGCTCGTCCTTCATCTTCATGAGCAGGCCGTCACGGGTGATTCCAGCGTTGTTCACCAGAATATCCACCCGACCATGCGCATCAATGATTTTCTTGAAAGCAGCATCGATCTCGTCTGCAACCGCGACGTTGAACTGGCACGCTTCGGCCTTGCCGCCCGCGCGCTGGATACTCTGCACCGTCTCGTCAGCTGCGGCAGGGTTGCTCACATAATTGACAATGACCGTGGCGCCAAGTGCTGCCAAGCGCTGACAGATAGCCCTGCCAATACCCCTGCTTCCCCCAGTGACTACGGCAATTTTTCCACTCAGACTCATGCGCTCTTCCTATCTTTAAATTTCGCGATAAGCTTCGGCACGATCTCAAATACGTCACCGACAATGCCGTAGGTAGCCACATCAAAAATCGGAGCATCGGCGTCACGGTTGATGGCGATAATGGTATCGGCAGACTGCATCCCGACCAAATGCTGAATCGCACCGGAGATCCCGCAGGCAATATAGATTTTAGGAGCCACGGTCTTGCCGGTCTGTCCAACCTGGTGGGGATAGGGGATCCAGCCGCTGTCCACCGCAGCCCGGGAGGCGGCAACCGCCCCGCCCAGCACATCGGCCAGTTCGCGGATCATGGCAAAGCCCTTCTCGTTTTCCAAGCCCCGACCGCCGGCCACGACAATATCAGCCTCGGAAAGGTTCACCCGGTCAAGATCTTCCACCACCGACTCAAGCACCTTCACGCGGGGCTTAAGCAGGGATTGGTCCAGATTCACTGTAATGATTTCCCCTTTTCGCCCAGCATCTATGGGAAGGGGCTTCATCACCAGCGGCCGTACCGTGGAAATCTGCGGGCGAGTATGCGGGCAGATAATGGTAGCCATGATGTTGCCGCCAAAGGCCGGACGGGTCTGGAGCAGTGCCCCATCCTCATCGCGGATCGCCAAATCCGTACAATCGGCGGTGAGGCCGGTGGCGAGGGTGGTGGCAACCCGGGGAATAAAGGATCTGCCGATGGCCGTGGCACCCGCAAGAATAATCTCGGGCCTATGTTGTTTGGCCAGCGCACTCAAGGCGTTGCCATAGGCGTCATCGGTAAAAGAGGCTAAGGCCGGATCATCAACAACAAACACCTTGTCGGCGCCGTAGGCGACGAGCTCTTCAGCCATGCTCTCGATTTTTGAACCCAAGAGCACAGCGGAAAGGGAAACCCCTCTTTTTTCGGCCAGCTTTCGCCCAGCCCCAAGCAGCTCCAGGGCAACGGGGGCGAGCCTGCCATGACGGCATTCTGCATAGACCCAAACCCCGGACCAGTCGGCCAGGTTGCCCTGGGTTGCCTTTTCCTCTCTTTCGATGGAAAGAGCGCCAACCTCGCAGACATCAACGCAACTGCCGCACAGGGTACAGGTATCACCGACCACGGCAACACCACCTTCAACCTTGATTGCCCCAAAGGTACAGGTACTTTCACAAACACCACAACCTATACAGGCTTCTATATCAATCTGTAGCATGGAGAATCTCGTTCGTCTGAAGTCTACAGGAGGGGCGACAATTTTTCATACAGCTGGTCAACCTGTTCACTGGCCGTGCCGCCCAGCATGGCCCGAGCCCCTTTCAATTCTGGAGAAAAGACTTTGACCACTTGGGTAGTTGAGCCTTTGAGTCCCAACTGTTCGAGGTCTGCCTCGATATCCACCGCAGTCAGCTTGGTGATATCAATCTTTTTCGCCTTCATCTTTCCCTTGAGGGAAGGAATCCTGGGCTCATTAATCTCTTTGACCACGGTGAACAGTGCGGGCAGAGGCACCTCTACCAGGTCGTACCCGTCATCCATGAGACGTTCTGCCTGGATGGTATTGGCGGTGCACTCATTGATCTTGCGCACATAGGCGACAAAGGGGATATCAAGACGCTCTGCCAGACCGGGGCCTACCTGGGCAGTATCCCCATCAATGGCCTGCTTGCCACAAAGGATAAGATCGAAATCATCGATCTTTTTAATGGCTTGAGACAGGGTATAGGTGGTCGCCCAGGTGTCCGCCCCGGCAAAGGCACGATCAGAAACGAGCACCGCTTCATCCGCCCCGCAGGACACCGCCTCACGCAGCATCTCTTCTGCCTGGGGAGGCCCCATACTGAGCACGGTTACCGTGCCGCCGTGCTGCTCCTTGAGGCGAACCGCTTCCTCAAGGGCATGGCGGTCGTACGGATTCATGATGGCTTGCACCCCTTCTCTGGAAAGGGTGTTGGTCTTGGGGTCCAGGCGGACATCCTTGGCGTCCGGAACCTGTTTTACGCAAACGATGATCTTCATGAGGACCTCATATACTCCTTGTTGAGTTCCTGCCCGATAACATTACGCTGGATCTGATTGGTGCCCTCGTAGATCTGGAGGATCTTGGCGTCACGCATCATTTTCTCCACCGGATAATCACGCATATACCCATAACCAGCAAGGACCTGGACCGCATCAACGGTAACCTTCATCGCCATGTCGGTGGCGAACACCTTGCACATGGAGGAGGCCTTGGACATGTCATTCTTATGAGCGTCGATATGCTTGGCCGCAGAATATACCAAGGCGCGACCCGCCTCGACCTGGATGGCCATATCGGCCAGGATATGCTGCACCGCCTGGAAAGAAATAATGGGTTTACCGAACTGCACCCGCTGCTTGGCATAGGTAACCGCCTCATCCAAAGCGCCCTGCCCTAGGCCGACGCCGAGGATAGCAATGCCCGGGCGGGACTGATCCAAGGTCTTCATTACAGTGATAAAGCCCATGCCGATCCGACCAATAACCCGGTCCTTGGGAATACGACAGTCTTTAAAGATCAATTCTCGGGTG
This sequence comes from Deltaproteobacteria bacterium, assembly GCA_026388695.1. Classification (GTDB taxonomy): domain Bacteria; phylum Desulfobacterota; class Desulfobulbia; order Desulfobulbales; family Desulfurivibrionaceae; genus Thiovibrio. The sequence goes on from JAPLJH010000099.1 coordinate 36,211, forward strand.
GAAGAACAACGGATGCCCAGCTTCTTTTCCTTAACCCCGTAGGAAAAACCAGGGTCGGTATCCTCAACCACAAACATGGTGGCGCCGCGGGGCCCCTTGCTTTTGTCGGTGATGGCAATAACCGTATAGATCTGGGCCTCACCGGCATTGGTAATCCACTGCTTGGTGCCGTTAAGGATCCATTCGTCGCCATCGAGAACGGCGGTGGTCTGGATCCCGGAGGCATCGCTGCCAGCATTGGCCTCGGTAAGGGCAAACGCCGCCAATTTTTCGCCGCTGGCGATGAGAGGCATATATTTCTGTTTCAGCTCTTCGCTGCCAGAGATAAGAATCGGATATGCGCCCAAGGCGCTGGCGGCAAAGGCGGTGGCCACCCCGGTACAGCCACGGGCAAACTGTTCAAGGGCGAGGACAATGTCAAAACACCCCCCACCCAGGCCACCATATTCTTCAGGGATATAGAGGCCATATAAATCGGCCTTGGCGATAGCGTTTAAGATGTCCCGAGGATAGTCTTCGGTTTCATCCAATTCCGCCCTTTGCGGAACAATCATTTCATCGGTGATCTGCCGAGCAACATCAACGATCATCTGCTGCTCTTCGCTCAAGAAATAATCCACTCTGCCCCCTTGTCCTCAATTACTTTGATATATGCGGTTGGAACGGCGCTCCCTGTGCCTACCATCTGACCAAGGCTGCACCCCAGGTAAAACCGCCGCCAAAAGTGCAGATGAGAAGCAGATCTCCCTGCTGCAATCGGCCTTCCCGGTTCGCCTCGTCCATGGCAATCGGCACGGTCGCCGCCGATGTATTACCATATTTGTGCACATTAATATAGATTTTTTCGAGCGGCACACGGAGGTGATCCGCCAGGCTTTTCAAGATGCGAATATTTGCCTGATGGGGCACAACGAGGGAGATGTCAGCGATGGTAAGAGTCTCTTTTTCAAGGACGGCTGTGATGGCCTCCGCCATGGCCCGAACCGCGTAGCGGAAAACATCCTTACCCGCCATCTTGATGAAGGACCCATCACTTTTCTGGAGACAAAGATCAGGGTTCAGACTGGGAGCGCTGTCCATATGGAGCAACTCCCACAACCGGCCATCCGCATAGAGCTGACTCGCCAAGATTCCCCGGCCATGATCGTTGCCTGTCACCAGACAGGCCCCAGCTCCATCCCCGAAAAGCACACAGGTATTGCGGTCCTGCCAGTTGGTCCGGGCGGAAAGATTCTCCGCGCCGATCACCAGAATTTTCATGTCCGGGTTATGATGGATATATTTGTCGGCGAGATCAAGGCCATAGAGGAAGCCGGAACAAGCGGCGTTGATGTCAAAGGCAAAGGCGTTGACAGCCTCCAACTCCTTCTGCACAAGACAGGCACAGGAGGGCATGGCCTTTTCACAGGAAATCGTCCCGAGGACGATCATGTCAACCTCTGCTGGGGTTACCCCGGCCATGTCCAGGGCGCGGCGGGCCGCCACGCTGGCCAACTTGGAGGTCTCCTCACCTGCCTGGGCAATATGCCGAGTCTTGATGCCTGTCCTGGTGGTAATCCACTCATCGGAGGTATCGACCATCTTTTCCAGATCCTCATTGGTGAGGATCCTTTCCGGCAGGCAAGAGCCTGTCCCGATGATAACCGCACGGCTCATGGAGTTACCCCAACAGCAGCGGCTTCATCTGGCAGGGGTTCATCCTGTTGCACCAAGAGATGATCAAGGGAAAAAAGCTCAAGGATTCGGTCATTGACCTTATTGCGGGCCATTTCAGAGGCAACCCGGATGGCATTTTTTATTGCCACGGCGCTTGAACGTCCATGACAGATAATGGCGTTTCCTCGTATGCCGAGTAGGGGCGCACCGCCATACTCGGCATAATCAACCCGTTTCTTGAAGGAAATAAAGGCATCTTTGGCAAGCAGATAGCCGAGCTTTGCCTTGAAGCTCTTTGAAATTTCCTCTCCCAACATACCCATAACCGCCTCGGCCAACCCCTCGCTGAGCTTCAGGCAGACATTGCCGACGAATCCGTCGCAGACCATGACGTCAACATCCCCTTGAAAGGTGTCCCGCCCCTCGACATTGCCGATATAATTCATGGAACTTTGCTGAAGAAGTTCGTGGGATTTTTTCACGAGGACATTGCCCTTCCCGCCTTCTTCGCCGATACTGAGCAGACCAACACGGGGTCGGTCTAGGCCAAAGAGTATCTGAGAAAAAGCGGTGGCCATGACCCCGAATTGGAACAGATGTTCGGGGCGACAATCAACGTTGGCGCCCACATCCATCATCACAACCGGCCCTTTCAAGGTAGGAAAAATGCCCGCTATTCCTGGCCGGGATACATGCTCCAGACGGCCAAGCAGCTTGAGAGCTGCAGCCAGTGTCGCCCCGGAGTTGCCGGCGCTGACAACAGCGTCAACCTTGCCCTCTTTATGGAGGGCAAAGGCCTTCATGATGGAGGAGTCTTTTTTCCTGCGGATGGCGTCAAAAGGGGATTCATCCATGCCAACAACCTGGGAGGCATGAACCACATGAATCCGGGAGGAAAGACTGCCATGGGTTGCGAGAATAGATTCAAGCCTGACCTGATCACCAATCAAGCTGATCTCAAGATCAGAACCATGCACTGCCATGACTGCCCCGGAAACCATTTCTTCCGGGCCCCGGTCCCCGCCCATGGCATCCAAGGCAATATGCAACGCCATGGCGTAACTCTATTACTCTGCGGTCAACTTGACGACGGTACGGCCCTTGTATGCCCCGCAGCCAGGACAAAGACGATGCGGAAGCTTCGGCTCGCCACACTCGGAGCAAGTGGAAACGGTTACGCCACACAATGCGTCGTGGGAACGACGTATTCTGGTACGAGCATGGGAATGTCTTCTTTTCGGTAAAGCCATTACTTTTCCTCCAATTGGAAAGATCTCGGTTACAGCTTGTTGTCTGTAACGGGTTTCTCAAAAAAATTCAACAGGTTCAACACGAGCAACATGTTTTTTACTCCGCAGCCCACGCGCGGAAGCCACATCCCTGCCAACAAAAACTCCAGCAAAAAAAGAATGCTCTTCTACTGGGTTTTCAGCTTTGTCAAAATACTAAAGGGGGATGCACTTCCCCCCTTGGCACAATCACACGAGCAACGATTCAAATTCGCCCCGCACTTTGCACACAAACCAAGGCACATATCGTTGCAAAGTCTCTTTCCAGGTAAACCAAGATATACCTGTTGCACAAGCACGGAAAAAACATCCACAACCGGCTCCGCAAGACAAACAACATCCAATTCACTGTCCTTACACAAATGCTCCGAAGCAACACCAGCCCCGGCCTCTTTGGTAAGCAACTCAAAAACAACCTCAAACTCTTCCATCAAGGTATAAACGAAAGAATCAAGACATCGATCGCATTCAATAACAACAGGAAGACGCAAAGTGCCCGCAAACAAAACCCGCGCGCCCTCTTTTTTAAGGGAAACGGCGCACTGCGACGATCCTTGGCAAACGATCTCATCCCCAGGCAACCAAGAGTCGTCGTCTAACCTAAAGGAAAGGCCGCCTACTGGTATTTCATCCCATCTGACCCGCACACATCACCTGTTCGCAATCCAAAAATTGGAACAGACTAATATAAATAAATACGGCGCATTGTCAAGGAAATTCACTTGCCGAACTTTCCCCATTGACACCACGCCCAAGAGGAAATCTTCGACAACCACGACTAACGATAGTCTGAAAATAGGGAATTACAAGAGGTTAGAGCAACCTAGCAAGACGATCACTCGCCTTACCTAGGCGATGACCAAGCACATGAATAATTCGTCGGAAAAATTTCAACCCAAGTGCAGGGGACTGCTTGAGCATCAGCTCCATGTTTTCTCGCGAGAGGGTCAGGAGCTGACTCTTTTCCGTGGCAACAACGGTGGCATGACGCGCCCCCCCTTCCACAGCAGAAATCTCACCCACCACGCTTCCACGCTCAAGCACGGCAACCAAAATGAATTTATCGGGAAATATCGCCTCCATCTTGACGGCGAGCTTTCCCCCCACCAAAAAACCCATAAAATCGCCGGGATCACCGCTTTTCATCACAACTTCCGCAGACTGCCACTCACGAAACTCAAGATAGGCAAACAGCTCCCCCATCTCTTCAGCGGTCAAAAAAGAAAATATATCTTTTAACTCATCAGGAAGGTATTTCCCAAAAAGCATTCCTTCAACAGTGCCCATGCGCGTTTATTCAACAGCCCCTTTCTTGACCTTCTCTTCAAGCCTGGCAAGGAGTCCGGCAAAATTTTCTTTGTCCAGAATGCTGGCAAACTGAGTCCGGTAATTATTCACCAGGCTCACGCCCTCCACCTCCACATCATAAACCATCCAGCGATCGTCACTATTTTTAAGCTTGTAATTAACTGGGGTTTCAACATTCTTCCGGACTAACTCGCTATAAACTATAGCCTTATTCCCCTGAAGGGCAGACTTCTTAAAAACAACTTTTTCACCGGAGTAGGTTTCTATCTTCGCGATATATGTGTTTTCCAAAAGGGTCTTAAACAAGAAGACGAATCGGTCCTGCTCTTCCGGACTTCTTTCCTGCCAATGCTTGGCCAATGTGCGCATGGACATCTCGCGAAAATCAAATTTCTTTTCGACAATAGTGACCACGCGACTTTTTCTCTCCGCCTTACGATTCGGCACACCGAGCTTTTCATCCTGAAGGATCGAGATAATTTCGTCAACGGCATCCTTTATGACAACAACAGGGTCCGTTGCCGCCGCGGAGGCAACGTCATGACACAAGACAGGAATAGCAACAGCCAGAACAATCCCCACAAAAAACTTTAAAAACCACGCATTACCGTTTTTCATCTTTGCCTCTAAAATCATTCCATGACGTGACAACATTATTGCCCTACCCTGGCCTCGCTAAACCCAGCGGAGCAGAGCCTTTGCGCCTCCTGCTTGGCAAACTCAAACTTTTTGCCAGCAGGCACCTCTAAAATGTAATATTTATCTCCTCCCCGATCATACACCTTAACAATCGACTCCTTATTCATGGCAAGCAATGCTTCCCGCATATAAAGAACCTTTTCGGTATCAAGAGAGGTTCCAACCTGAACAAAATAATCATCAGCAGAAACCGGGACGGAAGCCAATTCCAATGAACTCTGACCAGACATATCCTGAGCGTACGTTTTTTCAATCTTGTCAGAAGAAGAAATGTACATGGAGTCGCTACCTACCGCGACATCGCTAATCTTCTTCTGCCGATACTGCCGGTATGCATCACGCAGGGCTATGTACGGATCAATGGCGGATTCCTTGAAATTTTCATAATCCCCCAAAGTAAGAGAGGTGTTATTAACCTCCTTGCCAGCCTCCACAGCCACCCCCGCACCAGCGTCAGACATTGCAAGATAAGACACTGGACTCAAGAAGAAATCCCCCGCCAGTCCAACGGTGTCACGCACATTCGAAGGTCCAAAGAAAGGCCAGCAAAGATAAATACCTTCTCCAACTCCATATACACCCAAGGTTTGCCCCAAGTCTTCGTCCTTGGGAGGCAGGCCGAACTCTTTTTTTGCAGGATCTGCCAGCCCGGCAATACCGAGAGTGGAATTGATAACAAAGCGGGCAGTTTCGATTCCACTATCCGCAATTTTTCCCTGAAGCAGATTGTTAACAATCCGAACCGGAGCCAGAAGATTCTTCAAAAAGCTCCGCACACACATGCGCACGTCTTCGGCGATAAGGTAAGAATATCCTTGAGATGCTGGCTTGACCACCCAAAAGTAGAGCTTGTCGTTAAAATGAAAAAACGCACGATTGACTGGCTCCAGAGGATCAGAAATTAGGCCGATATCCCGCTCTTCCCCAAAAGCCGGTTCATCGTCAACCGCCACGCCCTGCCCAAAGGCAATGGTCATCGATCCCAACCAGATTACCAAACAACAAAAACATACCCTGTAGAGTTGAGGAGAAAAGCTGTCATGATTTTTCATGGTTGTCCTCTGTAACCGATTTTGCTGAAAGCAGGAAAGATCATTATCCGTCAGGCCAAACTGAACCGAACAAACAAGCGGAAGCTACAAAAAAACAGCGCCTCCTTTATTGTATGCCAGATACGGTATTTTTTTAAAAGAAATTAAACAACAACTCACTCACCCTTTTAAAGACAAGCGGAATCAGACTTTGCCAAAAATATACTTACTCACCAGTTCTTCAAGATCAACCGCCGATTCTGTTTCACTAATAAAACCACCATTGGTCAGCAATTCTTCCGAACCGCCCTGGGAAATCTTGATATATTTATCCCCGATAATGCCTTGAGTTTTAATGGAAGCGATTGCATCATCGGTAATCTTTACCCCATTATTGATCTGAAGCTGCACCTGGGCCTGATCATTTTCACCCAAAGAGATGCTACTGACCTTGCCCACATTCACTCCAGCCATTTCAATAATTGCACCGCGCTTCAGACCGGAAACATTCCCGAACTTCGCCTGCACAGAATATGTTTTTTCCACAGAGAAGACAGAGAACTCTCCCAACTGCAACGACATGTAAACAAAAGCCAGAAACCCTGCCAGAACGAAAAGGCCAACGATCGCATCAAAATTTATTTTCTTCATACTCTTTCGTCCATCTCCCTGCTTAAATACACCTTCCCCATAGTGCTCTGCACAAAGGCCTGAACATCGGGAAGCTCGCTCTGTTGAATGTCTTCAGGGCTAGCAAAGGTAGTAAACTTGCCTTTATTAACCAGAATAACCTGATCAGCTAAATTAAAAATTTTTGGGATATCATGACTCACTATAATTGACGTATAGCCGAATTTCTTCTGGGTCTCCAGAAAAAGCTTATAAATTTCCAATGATTTCTCAGGATCGAGGCCCGTGGTTGGCTCGTCAAAAAGCATTATTTCCGGCTGCAACATCAACGCCCTGGCAAGCCCCACCCTTTTCCGCATGCCACCGCTCAATTGAGCGGGATATTTATCCTCATGGCCAGTGAGGCCCAGTTGCGCCAGAGTGGCAAGAACCCGTGTCCGAATCTCCTCACTCCGCAAGCGTGTTCGCTCTTCAAGCGGCAAAGCCACATTGGCGAAAACACTCAAGGAGTCAAGAAGCGCAGACCCCTGAAACAAGACGCCGAATTTCGTCCGAATTGTATTCAGCGCTTTACCACGCATCCTGGAAATATCCTGCCCATCAACCAGAATCTGGCCGGAATCCGGTCGCAACAGCCCCAGAATGAGCTTCATGGTCACACTCTTTCCCTGTCCGCTCGGCCCGGCAATAACCGTGGTTTTCCCAGAGCTAATCGTCAGATTCACCCTGTCGAGAACAGTTTGCGAACCAAATGTTTTCACAACATCTTTAAACTCGATAGCCACTTGATTCATAGTAGTATCGCCGTAAGCAGATAATCCCAGATGAGAATTGCGATGGACGAGAGAACAACAGCCTGCGTTGTCACCTTGCTCACGCCTTCGGCGCCAAAACCAGCACCCTTGATAACGTGAACAAAATACCCCCTCCCCGCGCACACCCAGACAATCACCAGGGCAAAAACAAAAGATTTTATGATGCCCATATTTATATCCTGATTCACAACACTCTGTTCCATGCCAGACCAATACGCCCCGGGATTAACCCCCAACAAGCCGCATCCAGCGATATACCCGCCGAATATGCCGACAACATTGAAAAACAGAGTAAGAATCGGCACGGAGATGAGCGTGGCAAGAAACTTTGGAGTGATAAGATAGCGAAACGGGTCGATGGCCATGCATTCCAGAGCATCAAGCTGCTCGGTATTGCGCATGATCCCGATTTCGGCGCACATTGCCGAGCCAGCCCGCCCGGTAACCATCAGTGCCGTCAGCACCGGGCCAAGCTCACGGATCAAGGAAAGGGAAACCGCCGAACCAAGGGCGCCTTCCGAGCCGAACTTGCGCAAGGTGTAATACCCCTGCAACCCAAGGACCATTCCGGTGAAGCCAGCGATGAAGAATATAACCCAGAAGGAGTTGGCCCCGATCAGGCGGACCTGGCGGATCATGGCAGAAAATCGAAACGGTCTCTTGAAAACGCCACCCAGACCAAAAAACAGAAAAGCCCCCATACGTCCCAAATCCTCCAGAGACCAGATGGTATTTTTCCCTATTTTTTCCAGATAGCGGATCATAGAATCCTCTTGTGTAAGTTTGCACACACGTCACAACAAAGGCGAATGGCAAACTGCATGCTTTCGCATGGGACCGAACATCCCATAAAATTGGCATGTTACTCATGGGACACAGGCTGTGTCAAGCACTTGCTCCAAGGAAAACATGCAAGTGGAAAACTGATCAAAAAAAAAGGGATTAGCTGTAATGGCTAATCCCTTGATTTCTTGTATGGCGGAGTGGACGGGGCTCGAACCCGCGACCCCCGGCGTGACAGGCCGGTATTCTAACCAACTGAACTACCACTCCTCTTGTGGTGGGCGAAACAGGGATCGAACCTGTGACCCTCGGCTTGTAAGGCCGATGCTTCCAAAATAAACAAACCCTCAGTCGGTGCTAAATCCTTACTTCCGCATGAGAGGAGAAAACCTTTGTTAATGAGCCACATTGCTTGAAGGAAGCACTCCTTCCACGCCAAAGCTGTCAAAGGGAATTCCTTTAAAAAGAATATCCCCCTCCTTGAGCACCAAGGCCTTAACCAGGACTTCGTCCACATGCTCAACTAATTCCACGGTGAGACCTTTAAGTATCTTGGCCGGTATCTCGTTAAGATCCGCTTCATTCTCCCGGGGAATCAGAACATGTTTGATATTCCCCCGTCGGGCGGCAAGGAGTTTTTCGGTGAGCCCCCCAATGGGCAATATCCTACCACGCAAGGTAATCTCGCCGGTCATGGCGATATCCCGGCGGACCGGAAGCTTGAGCAAAGCGGAAACCATCGAGGTCGCCATGGTAATCCCGGCCGACGGCCCATCCTTGGGAATGGCCCCTTCCGGCACATGGATATGAATGTCAAGTTTCTGATAAAAATCGGGCAACAGACCGAGCTGCAAAGCACGGGTCCGTACATAGCTCAAAGCCGCCTGGGCGGATTCTTGCATGACATCACCAAGCTTTCCGGTCACGGTCAGATTCCCTTTCCCAGGCATCAGGGCCGTCTCGATCTGCAACAACTCGCCTCCCACCTCGGTCCAGGCCAAACCGGTGGTCAGGCCAACCTTATCCCGCTCCTCGGCCAAACCGAAACGGTACCTGACCCCACCCAGATACTTGGCAATGGCCGCATCGTTCAGCCGATATCTCTTGTCCGTCTTTTTCTTTTGCCGGTCCCGAGCCACCTTACGACAGACCGAGGCAATGCTACGCTCAAGATTCCGCACCCCTGCCTCCCGGGTGTATCTCCGAATAATCTCAAGGATCGCGCCATCGTTGAAGGTGATATCCTCCGGCCCGAAGCCGTTGGCCTCCAGTTGTTTCGGCACCAGAAAGCCCTGGGCGATGTTCAGCTTATCCTCTTCCGTATAGCCATTGAGCTTGATTATCTCCATCCGATCCTGAAGCGGAGCCGGGATGGCGTGGAGATTATTGGCGGTGGTCACGAAAAAGACCCCGGACAGGTCATAATCGAGATCAAGATAATGATCATTGAAAGCGACATTCTGTTCCGGGTCCAGCACCTCCAGCAGGGCGGAAGAGGGATCCCCCCGAAAATCCATACTCATCTTGTCCACTTCATCAAGACAGATAACCGGATTCACAACCTTCGCCTTCTGCATGGATTGAATAATTTTACCCGGTAAAGCCCCGATATAGGTGCGCCGATGCCCTCGGATCTCTGCCTCGTCTCGCACCCCGCCGAGAGAGAGGCGGACGAACTTGCGCCCCATGGCGCGGGCCAGAGACTTGCACAATGAGGTCTTCCCAACTCCGGGCGGGCCAACCAGGCAGAGAATCGGCCCCTTGATTTTGTCAACCTGGGCCTGCACGGCAAGATATTCAAGAATCCGCTCCTTGGGCTTCAAAAGGCCATGGTGGTCTTGGGCCAGAACTTCCTCAGCCGCCAGGATATCGATCTTCTCTTCGGTTTTTTCCCGCCAGGGCAGGCTGAGGATACAATCGATATAATTGCGGACCACCGTGGCCTCAGCCGACATGCTCGGCATCATCTTCAGCTTCTTGAATTCCTGCTCCAGCTTGGCGCGGGCCGCCTCGGGAAGATTTTTTTCCTGTATCGCCTTATCCAACGCCTCAAGCTCGGAAGAAGCATCTTCGGCGCTTCCCATCTCTTTCTGGATGGCGCGAAGTTGCTCTGCCAGAAAATAATCCTTCTGGGTCTTATCCATTTTCTTCTTGACCCTGGCTCGGATAATCTCCTCAAGCTCGGCGATCTCAATTTCTTTATGGATAAGGGTCAGTACCTGCTCCAGGCGGGCCACAACGGAAAAATTTGCCAAGATTCCCTGCTTTTCCTGCACATTCAGGGGCAGATGCGCGGCCAGGACATCGACAAATTTTGCGGGTCTTTCAATGCGGGCCAAGGATTTGATAACCTCGGCCGGCACCTTTTTGTTGTATTTGACATACTCCTTGAAGCTCGTTTGTATCTCTCGCACATAGGCGGTTGCTTCAAGCCCGCCCTCGTCCTCTGCCTCTTCGCCATCAAGCTGGACAACAAAATAGTCGGGATTGGGCAGATGCTTTATGATCCGCCCCCTTCTTTTGCCTTCAACCAGAGCCTTGATCGTGCCATCCGGCAAACGGAGCAGTTGCATGACCGTGGCAACGGTTCCCACCGCATGCACGCTCTCTTCGGTTGGATCATCCTCGGCCGCATCTTTTTGCGTTACGAGAAAGATCTCGGAGCGCTTGGCCATTGCCTCTTCAAGTGCCTTAATGGAGCGCTCCCTGCCAACCACCAAGGGCGCCACCATATAGGGGAAGATCACGATGTCCCGCAAAGGCATCATCGGATAGGCAATTTTCTGTTCGGAATCAGACTCAACCATAATGTTTAACACACCCTTGCTGGGTTAATTAACGGCTCGATGACTCAGGCACTTTTCTTTGTTTCTGCGTCATTATCGTACAAAATCACCGGATAATCGCCATTCAGCACCACCTGCTCGCTGATCACGCATTCCCGCACATTTTCCTTGGAAGGCAATTCGTACATGATATCAAGCATTGCCTGCTCCATGACTGTCCTCAAACCTCGGGCACCGGACTTTCTCTTGATCGCCTGCTGGGCGATGGCCTTGAGCGCACCCTCGGTGAAGCGCAGTCGGATATTATCAAAGGCAAAAAGACGTTCATACTGCTTGGTCAGCGCATTCTTTGGCGTACGCAGAACACGGATCATATCCTCTTCATCCAATTCTTCCATGGTCGCCACCACGGGCAAGCGGCCAACCAACTCGGGAATCAGGCCAAAACGCAGCAGATCTTCCGACTGTACCTGGGCGAGGATATCCCCCACCGTCTTCTTCGGCTTGCCAACAACCTTTGCCCCAAACCCAATGGACTTGGTGCCTGTCCGCTGCTTGATCACGCCATCAAGTCCGACAAAGGCCCCACCGCAGATAAAAAGAATATTGGTGGTATCAATCTTGATATATTCCTGCTGCGGATGCTTGCGTCCACCCTTGGGAGGAACACTGGCCACGGTCCCTTCGATGATCTTCAGCAGGGCCTGCTGCACCCCTTCCCCGGAGACATCACGGGTGATGGAGGCGCTGTCTGACTTCCGGGCAATCTTGTCGATTTCATCGATATAGATGATGCCTCGGCTGGCCCGCTGAATATCGTGATCCGCGGCCTGGAGAAGATTGACCAAGATGTTCTCCACATCTTCGCCGACATAACCCGCCTCAGTCAGGGTGGTGGCATCGGCCATGGCAAAAGGAACATTGAGGATTTTCGCCAGGGTCTGCGCCAGAAGCGTCTTTCCACACCCGGTCGGGCCGACCAACAAGATATTGCTTTTCTGCAATTCGACATCGCTACCGTCGTTGCTGCTCTGAGCCTCTATACGCTTATAATGGTTATGCACCGCCACCGCGAGGACCTTCTTGGCCCTGTCCTGACCGATCACATACTCATCAAGATGGGCCTTGATGTCATGGGGTTTGAGGGTCGAAGCCTCCAGTTGCGATTCCAGCGCTTGCTGCCGGTCCTCGGTGACAATCTCATTGCACAGATCGATGCACTCATTACAGATATACACCGTCGGCCCAGCAATCAGCTTCTTGACCTCATCTTGGCTTTTGCCGCAAAAGGAACAGGTCACTTCCACTTCGCCGTTATGATCTTTTGCCATGACCTTTCTCCTCTTCAGGATTTGTCCGCTTTACCAGCACCTTGTCAATTACACCATAGGCCTTGGCTTCGTCGGCGCCCATGAAAAAATCCCGATCTGTGTCAACTTGAATCTTCTTGATTTTTTGCTTGGTATGATGCGCCAGAATGGCATTTAAGGCCTGCCGCATCCGCAAAATCTCCTTGGCGTGGATGTCAATATCGCTGGCCTGCCCCTGAAAACCACCCATGGGTTGGTGCAGCATGATCCGGGAATTCGGTAGCGCATACCGCTTCCCCTCCGTACCGGCGGCGAGGAGCACCGCGCCCATGCTGGCCGCCTGCCCCATGCACAGAGTGGCGATATCACACTTCACATAGTGCATTGTATCATAGATGGCCATGCCAGCCGTCACGACTCCCCCAGGAGAGTTGATGTAAAAGGTGATATCCTTATCTGGATCATCGGCTTCCAAGAAAAGGATTTGAGCTATAATGATATTAGCTATATCGTCATTTATGGCCGAACCCAAAAAAATAATCCGTTCTTTCAACAGCCGAGAATAGATATCATAGGCCCGCTCTCCGCGGGGACTCTGCTCAACAACCATGGGGACGAGATTCATACACTTACTCCTTCAAGAAATTACTGGGGATCATTCACCCCCTAGGCGGCAGCCGACACGATCTTCATCTTGGCTGCATCAAGCAGGAAACTTAAGATTTTTTCGTTCAATAGTTCGGCCATAAATGGCAGCAGATCATCCCTGCTGGAAAAATATTTTTTCACTTCGCTGACCGGCATGTTGTACTGCTCGGAGATGCGTTTAAAACCTTTGTCGATGTCTTCATTTTCGAGCTTGAGCCCTTCCTTTTCCGCAACCTTCTTCAAAAGGAAATCGCCCTTGACCCGGGCCTGAGCCGCAAGCTTATATTGCTCAATCAGGGCATCCCGGTTGAACCCGGCAGCTTCCAGAGTCATCCCCTGCCGCTCCAAGTTGCTTTCCAGCTCCTTGATCATTGCTTCTATTTCATAAGCCACCAACCGAGGCGGAATCTCAAAATCATGATTTTCGATCAACACTCGCATCAACTTGTCGGTGAGATCACCACGCTGGGCATCCTTCTTGGCCTGTAGCTTTTTCTCACGAATATGGACCTTGAGCGCCTCCAGGCTAGCAAAGTCCTCGCCCACTTCCTTAGCGAATTCGTCATCAAGCGCAGGCAACAGCCGCTCCTTGACATCCTTGACATTGAGCTTGAACTCCACCTTCTTGCCTGCGAGAATCGGATTGGCGAAGTTTGCCGGAAAATCTATTTCCTGAGAAGTTTCCTCGCCTTTTTTCAGGCCCAGAAGTTTCTCTTCAAACTCGTTTCCGTTCTGGCCGCTCCCCACATCAACCGAATAATTTTCTCCAACCACCTGCTTGATGGGGTTACCGTTATGATACCCCTGAAAATCAACCACGGCCAGATGTCCCTTGTCAATGGCGCGATCTTCAACACTTTGCAGGGGAGCCATCTGCTTACGCAACACCTCAAGCTCCTGGGAAATCTCCTCGTCCGTCACCTCAAGCGCGGTCTGTTCGATCTCAAGGCCCTTATACTCAGCCAATTCGAACTGGGGCCGAACATCCACCTCTGCAGTGTAAACAAAGGTGCCGTTCTCGGCAAATTTTTGCTCACGGATATCCGGGTGGACAACCGCGTCGATCTTGCTCTTCTCAAGGGCGTCAAAATAGGTATCCTGGATCAACTTCTCCGCCAAGTCATACTCAACCTTGGGCCGATAATTTTTTTCCAGCACCTGACGGGGCACCTTCCCCTTCCGAAACCCCTTCAGGGAAACTTCAGCGTTCAATTTCTTATAGGCGGACTCCAACTCCTGGGCAACCTGGGCTTCCGGCAGGGTGATAGTCATTTTTCTGGTAAGCGGGCTTACGTCTTCGACATTGATCTGCATGCAACACCTTCCTTGTTTCAAACTTTTTTCAACAACACAGTCACACCGTAAAGGAACATCTTTGAGGTTTTCTCCTCACGGTATGGACGAGATATTTGCCTATACCCCGGCCTTCGAGCCGGAGCTGTTTTCTTGTGGTGCGAGAGGGGGGAGTCGAACCCCCATACCAAAGGCGCTGGTTCCTAAGACCAGTGCGTCTACCAATTCCGCCACTCTCGCTTGAACATGGAAAAATAATCAATTTTCAGGTCACAGTCAAGGACGGCTTGCGATTATATCCAGATTTAAAGCCAATTATCCCCCCAGACAAGAGAACAACGGGCGGAGACTTATCTTTGGGACAACGGGCGAACCAAAACAGAAATGTCCTATTGCTGGAAGCAACTTTTTCCCATAAAAACCATCCAAGGAGAGCCCGGCTAGTTTTTTCTCGAAATTCTTCCTGTCCTTGCCAATCTCGATTACAATATCATGACAGATGCACTCCCAAACGCCGCATAACGCCCCCGAACCGTAAGCTGGAAAAACATGAGGAGAATGCCATGAAAGTCGTCGCGTTTAACGGAAGCGCCCGCAAGGGAGGAAATACCGCAAAATTGCTGAATACCGCTTTGGAAGAGCTGTCTCGCCAAGGAATCGACACAGAGCTGGTGGAGTTGTCCGGCCAGCCGGTCTCCGGCTGCATCGCCTGCTACCAGTGTTTCAAAAACAAAGACAGTCGCTGCGCTGTGGAAAAAGACATCATCAACGACTGCCTTGCCAAGATGATCGCCGCGGACGGCATTCTCCTGGGTTCTCCCACCTACTTCGCCGATGTCTCCGCAGGGATGAAAGCCCTAATTGAGCGGTGCGGCATGGTTTCCCGGGCCAACGGCGATTTGTTCAAACGCAAGGCCGGGGCCGGGGTGGTCGCGGTCCGCAGAGCCGGAGCCATTCAGGTCTTCAACTCCCTCAACGCCTTTTTCCTCATCGGCCAGATGATCGTGGTGGGTTCTTCGTACTGGAACATCGGCGTCGGCAGGGAGCCGGGCGAGGTGGCCAACGACGAGGAGGGCATGAAAACCATGCGCGACCTGGGCAACAACATGGCCTGGCTCCTCCAGAAAATCAAAACAGAATAAGCAATCAGCCCAGAAAACTCCAGGACTGCACCTCCCGCTGCAACAGATGGTTGTCGTATCGCTTCAGCAGAGCGATAGCCTCCTGGGTAGACGCCAAGGAAAAATGGAGCCGTTCCAATTTACCTTGCTCCATATCCTGAACTCTACGCAACAATTGAATGGTCTGAATGGAAAGCGGCTGAGAGTTCACCGTGGCCCGGGGTTCGCAACGGCTACATACCAGCCCGTTGCGTAAGGGGCTAAAACGATACAAGACCCCAGGTGCACCAAGGGCACGGCAATCGAGACAACCGGTCAGATCGGGACGATACCCCAGGATACCCAACATCTTGAGGTGAAAAAAGATGATCGTCCGGTTGACAGCCACCCCCGACACGGACAACCCCTCCAGCGCCCAAACAAGCAACCGAAAAAGCTCTTCGTCACTATCCTGCTCCCTGGTCCAATGCAGAACAAGTTCACAGAGGAGGGAAGCGGCGATGTACAGTTCGTAGTTCTCCCGCAGCCTGGGGAATGGATTCAGCAAATCAGCCTGATCCAGACGCATAAGCGAACTGTGGCGACTTGGGGCAAAGTGGATGGCAAGGAGGGAAAACAGCTCAAGCTTGTTAACAAAACGTTTCTTGCTGCGCTTGGCGCCCTTGGCGATGAGCACGACTTTGCCGTGCTCCAGGGTGTACACGGTGACAATCTTGTCGGAATCACCGTGGTCTTTAACCTGGAGCACAATGGCCAGGCTTTGCTGCAAGGACATCTGCTCTCGCTGTGACTATTCAGTCGGAAAGGAAACCCGGGCGCTGTCCATTGACTTGCCAAGGGAAGGGACCGGTTTACCATTCAGCGTCAGGACGACACCTCCGGCATTCCCGACAAAAAGGGCAATCTTTTTTTCCGCCTGCCAGACCATATGATCCCCAGGCTGGTAAATGGCGGACTTTTTCTTTTCCTTGTCGATCTGCACGGAAAGCCAGGTTGACTCGGTAAACTTTGCCTCAAGGACATAATTCATCCCTGGGGCTTTTACCGTGGACAACGTTGGTGCAACAACCGAGACAGGAGCTGGCTTGACCACCTCCTGATGCTCCGGGGGCGGGACCGGTTTCTCCTTAATGGCCTGCGGAAAAATTATAGGCTTTCCGTCATCTGTTTTTTTTTTAACTCCCAGGCCCGGCTCCCCATCAACCTTCTGGGGTTCCACCTGCCCGACCTTCTCAGGTAAGGAGAGGGCCTTCTTCTCTTCTTGCCCTGGTTTTACAGGGCTGGGCACAGGTGGAAGGGAAGGTGCTGGAGCTTGTGCGCCACTCTGCGTCACAGGCGGCGACTGCTCTGTTCCCACTGCACCGACAGTGGACTCTGTACCTGGCTCGCTTGGCACCGGAACGGTCAGCGGCTGTTGCTGCTCAACTTGGGCTTGGGGAGTTGTATCTTTCGTGGAAATATCGACGGGAGGAGCGGAAGAATTTAAAAAACTTAACACCAGATACCCGGCAAACAAAAGGACACCCGCGACAATAAAAAAGATGATGAAACGTCCGACAGGAAAGGTCTGTGCCTCGGCCATGGCCTCGCCGGCAAGAACCTCCTGAACATTGATTTTTTCCGGTGGCCTGGCTTCTCCAGCGTTCTGTTCGATATACCAGGCCAAAGCCTCATTGGGATCAAGGCCAAGATATTGCGCATAATTTTTCACAAAACCACGGGCGAAAACCTCCGCAGGCAAAGCCTTGGGATTGTCCTCCTCAATGGCCCGAAGAGTTGAAGCATGAATGCGCGTCTTTTCCGCAATTTCTTCGAGCTCTTTTCCCTGGTTTTGTCGATGCCTTTTCAAAAAGCTGCCAAGGGTTTCATCGGATCGTGATAAAGCGGTGGGTTGGCCGGTTGCATCATCCGCAGATAGTGAGTCCTTGGTCATGTGAGACATCCCTTATCCAGAGGTTATGGGGACAGACTAGACTAAGCAGTTGTAACAAAAAAACGTGCCCTTTCAACTGACAAAACAGACAGTAATGTTCGCGGCGCCAGACGCCGTAACGGTTCCTAAAGTATTTTCTTGATATACGCCTGATCGCGAAGCTCTTTTACCCACTTCTGGAACTGGCTGTTCATCGTCTCCTCATACAGCCGCTGCTTGATCTGTTCTTTCACAGACTCATATGAAGCCTGAAGACTGACATCGCCCTTATCGGAAAGAAGCTTGAAAAACTGGTACCCGGCCGGAGTCTCCTGAACGGCGCTGATCTGTCCCGGCTGTAGACTGAGAATGCTTGCCTTCATATAGGCCGCCATTTCCGACTTCTTGAAGACCCCGAGATCTCCCCCATCCTTGGCCGAAGGCAGATCGGAAGACTGTCGCGCCAGGGTGCGGAAATCCTGTCCGGCAAGAGCCTGCTGCCGAGCCTCTTCAGCCCGTCGCCGGGCGTCATCCTTGGCCGCCTGGGTATTATCCTTCCAGACAAAACCCATCTGCAAAACGTGATAGGCGTCTTCCTTCATTTTCTGGGCATAATTTTTTTCGTAAAATTCACGTATTCGCTCTTCATTCACCACAACCCGCGAACGAATTTCGTAATCGATCAGCTTATCCTGCAACATCTGGCCCCTGATAATTTCCCGATAATCTTGCTCGTTGGAACCCATGAGCGCCATCTGCTTCCAAAACTTTTCCGGGGTGGTTTTGTTACGCTCAATAATGCTCTTGATAGCAGTGGCCACCTCGGGGTCACTCACCGAAACCCCCACCTTCTTGGCCCGCTGCGCAACGATGAGCTTATCAATAAGGCTGGAAAGCATCTCCTCCCTGGCCTTCAGCAGGGTCCGCTCAACCTGTTCCGGTGGAGCTTCCTGGGTGATCCGGCGAAACAGCGCCGCCCCTTCCCGATTGAGGTCGGAAAAGGTAATGACATCATCGTTAACAATAGCGATGATACGGTCCACCATCTCCGCCCTGGCAACGGGTGTATGGAAAAAAGCAAAAAAACACAGGGCCGCGCATAAAACATGTAAGGTGATTTTCACAGACACACTCATAACAGTTTGAAAATATTGTTTTTAATCTTATTTAACTTCATAACCGGCAAATTTTACCACAGTCATTTTCAAATGTCATCTTTCGCGAGCAAGTCAAGAATCTTTTGCGCATTCAGGAGGGTTTGCTCCGGCAAGACACCAAGCTCGGTTGGGACGATCAAACGAAATTCAGGGGTGAAGCGCGCTTTATTTTTATACTTTTCAAGCAAACGCATGACCTTCTCCGGAGTCACCGGGGTTTTCTCATGAAAGGAGAAAACCAGATTGGCAGGCCCCTGCTCCAGTTTGCTGATCCACAGACGCCTGAGCAAGGTTTTCAAGGCCAGCACTTCAAAGAGGTTGAGCGCCTCCTGGGGAAGCTGACCATAGCGGTCGATAAATTCATCCTTCAGGTCCATCAGCTCTTCCACCTGTTCGGCATTGGTCAGGCGGCGGTAAGCAATATAGCGTTGTTCTGTCGAGGGGATATAGCGTTCCGGAAGAAATGCCGAAAGCTTGAGATTGATTTCAGGCTCGATCTGCTCAAGGGGTTGTTCCACCGCAGCGCCTTTTCGCTTCAGGTCAAGAACCGTCTGTTGCAGCAACTCAAGGTACAGGTCATAGCCCACCGCAGCAATGTTACCGCTTTGCGAAATCCCCAGGATATTACCACCCCCCCGGATTTGCAGATCACTCATTGCCAGCTTGAAGCCGCCGCCAAGCTCGTTATAATCCATGAGCGCCCGCAGACGCTGCTGGGCATCCTTGGACAGGCCGTCCAGGGATGGGACCAACAGATAGGCATATGCCTGCTCCCGCCCACGCCCCACCCTGCCGCGCAGCTGATAGATTTCCGCCAGGCCAAGCCGGTCCGCCCTGGTAATGACAATGGTGTTGGCGTTGGGGATATCAAGGCCTGATTCAATAATGGTCGTGCAGACCAGCACATCGATCTCTCCCTTGATAAAACGGACCATGATCTCTTCAAGGGCCTTGCCAGGCATCTGGCCATGGGCCACGGCCAGCCGTGCTTCAGGCACAAGCTTCTGCACCCGGGAGGCCATTTCCTGGATGGAATGGACCCGGTTGTGGACGAGAAAAACCTGCCCGCCCCGTTGCATCTCCCGGACCACGGCTTCCTTAATCACCAACTCGTCATCCCGGGCGACAAAGGTTTTCACCGGGCGGCGGAACTCGGGCGGCGAGCTGATCACGGAAAGATCGCGGATACTGAGCAAGGAGAGTTGCAGGGTGCGCGGAATCGGGGTGGCGGTCAGGGTCAGGACATCCACCTGGCTTTTGAGTTTTTTAAGCTTTTCCTTGTGGGACACGCCGAAACGGTGTTCTTCGTCAATAATCAAAAGTCCGAGCCGCTTGAAGGCCACGTCCTGGGACAGCAACCGGTGGGTGCCGATCACGATATCGACCCTCCCCTGGCACACCTCCTGAATAATCTGCTTCTGCTCCGCTGGGCTGCGAAAACGGGTAAGGCTTTCCACCCGAACGGGCAAGCCCTGCAACCGCTCCCGGAAGGTGGCGGCATGTTGCTCGGCCAGGACCGTGGTCGGCACCAGAATGGCGACCTGAAAATTATCAGCCACCACCTTGAAGGCCGCCCGGATCGCAACCTCGGTCTTGCCGTAACCCACATCCCCGCAGACTAGGCGGTCCATAGGCCGGGGCGCGGTCAGATCGTCGAGCACCTCGTTGATCGCCTTGAGCTGGCCTGCGGTCTCATCATAGGGGAAGGACTCCTCCATCTCATGGAACAACTCGTCCGGCGGCGAAAAGGCATGGCCCTCCACCATGGCCCGCCGGGCATAGAGGCCCAACAGGTCCTGGGCCACCTTCCAGACCTCTTCCTTGACCTTTTCCCGCCGGGTCTGCCAGACCTTACCGCCCAGCTTGTCGAGTTTCGGTTCGGTGTCGGAAAGCCCCTGATACTTGCTGATCACCTTGAGCTGGTCCACCGGCACGTAGAGCTTGTCTTCGTCGCGATACACCAGCTGGAAAAAATCGTTGGCGATGCCGCCCAGCACGATATTGATCAGCCCTTCGTACCTGCCCAAACCATGGGCTGTGTGGACCACAATGTCGCCGATCGTAAGCTCGGCAAAGCTCACCGCAGGCCGACTCCGCTGCCCGCCCTTCTTCTTACCCGCGCCCAGGCGAAGCTCTCCAAAAAGCTCGCTTTCCGAAACCCAGTGCAATCGTGCGGCAGGCAGATCAAAGCCGGCGGTCAACGGCGAATCCAGTAAAATAATCTCGCGGCCAGTAGGAGCAGCCTCCAGCACCGGGGCCGGGGTTATGGCCACCGGCAGATCGTATTGCCGGAGCAATTCCGCCGTGTGCTCCGCATGCCGCCTGGTCCGGCAGGCAAAAAAGACCGTATCTCCGGCCTCAAGCCAAACATGGAGCTGCCGGGCCAGTTCGGGCATCATCCCTTGATTTTTGCGTTGCAACTCCAGCTGCTGCTTGAGCAGGACATGATTGCCGCAGGGTATCTCCAGGATTTCGCCCTCTTCCATCTCCGGATGGGCAAAATCGTAGAATCGGCCCTGCTGAAAGCGGGCCAGCCGCGCACGCCATTCATCTTCCGGCAGAAAGATCTGTTCCGGCGGCAAAACAGGCAGACAGGCGGCCGAGGCCTCGGCAAAATTGGCCCCAATCCTTTCCCGGCACAGGGCGAGACTTTCCGCAATGGCGGTTGGCGAGGAGAAAAAGATGAAGGTATCGTCCGCCAAGTAGTCAAGCACGGTCGAGGTTTCGCAGAAGAGCGGCAGGAGAAATTCAACCCCGGGAAAACGCTGGCGATGCTGGAGACAATCCTCCATGACCCTGACCCGCTCGCTGTCCCAGGCAAAATCATCGGCAAAGGCCTTGAAACGATCAACCAGCTGCCGCAACTCCTGCTCACCGGCAGGATAGAGGATATCACTGACCGGCAGGAGAACGATCTCCTCGAGATCCTCAACCGAGCGCTGACTGATGGGGTCGAACTTGCGGATGGATTCAACAGTATCGCCGCAGAAATCGAGACGCACGGGCATCTCAAAGCCCGTAGGGAAAATATCAAGAATACCGCCGCGTAGGCTGAACTCGCCCACGGATTGCACCAAGGCTGCGGCATCGTAGCCGCAGGCAGCAAGGGAGGCGATCAACCCCTCAAGGTCGGTTTCCTCTCCCCGCATGACCAGCTCGGCCAGGCCGGCAAGGGTAGTGCGGGGAAGAACCCTCCGCAGCAGGGCCTCAACGGACATAACCAGAATAAACGGTTTGTCTGCGCTATGGATCTGAAACAGGGTGGCAAGGCGTTCGGCCACGGTGCAGCTGTCCGGCGACAACGGGGTATAGGGGGGGATTTCATGGCCAGGGAAATAAAAAACCTGGGTGTCGCTGAAAAGCGTTAGATCCTGAACAAGGTGCTGGGCGGCGGTCTCACTTGGCGTAAGGCAGAGGATAGGCCGCTGCCCGAGCCGGGCGGTGCGGCCAAGATGAAAGGCAGCGGCGCTTCCGCGCAAGCCGATGATATTAACGGAACGGCCCTCGGTGAAGAGGGCCGTCAGCCTATTGTCCATTCTTTGTCATAAAGATGGCGGAAACGCCGGGAACAGAGAACCCATTTCGGGGACGGCCATTTTCTAGAAACCACCGCCGATACTGAAATCCCAGACGCCCTGCTTCTCACCCTCTTTCGGGGCGAGATTATAACCCCATTCAAGGCGCAGGGGACCCATGGGCGACAGCCAACGGAAGCCAAGGCCGGTGCTGTAGCGCAGATTCGAAACACTCCAGTTCTCATCATTGGCGTAGACGTTGCCCAGGTCAAAGAACACCAAGCCTTTTAAGCCGATCTCCTTGACAATGGGGAAGATTAATTCCACGTTGGAATACCACATCTTTTCCCCGCCCACCCTGGAATACGTAGTCTTATCTTGATTTAACTCCAGAGGGCTGATCTTGCCGCTGTCAAAGCCCCGGATGGTGCTGAGTCCGCCCAGGTAGAACTTCTCATACACCGGCAGCTTCTTGTCTTCATTTTCAGTCACATAGCCCATGGACCCCTTGATATGAAAGGTTGTCTCCCACATCAATGGATAATACCAGCCCGAGCTTGCCTCATACTTGGTAAAAGCACTGTCCCCGCCCAAGGGTCCACCTGCGTATTTGATGGAATAGTTGGTGAGCCAGCCCTTTGAGGCATCCGTAATCTTATTCCGGGTGTCCTTGGCAACACCGATGCGGGCAAAGCTTGTGGTCTCAATCTTCATGGAATCCAGTAAACTTTGCGGGGCATTGAGCACCAACACATCGGTCATCTTGGTGTCGTCAAAGCCATAGCCCCAACCGAGATTCCACTTGTTCCAGATCGGATAGCCAAAGCGCAGGGCTGCGCCGGTGGAATCCTTTTTATAATCGTCGTATGTTCTGGACCAGTTGTAGAGATCATAACCGAACAACAGCTTGGTGTCGTTGAGATGGGGCTCGGTAAAGCTGAAGTTGTAACGACTGCTGCGGGAGCTCAGGTTGGCTTGCAGGGAGAGGCGCTGGCCCTTGCCGAGAAAGTTGTTTTCGCTGATCTCGCCCATGAACATCATGTTGTCCACCGAGCTGTAGCCCGCCCCGATGCTGAAGGTGCCGGTGGCCTTTTCTTTCACCTCGACCACAACATCCATCAGGTCTTCCTGCACCGTGGCCTCGGGGGTTACATTTACCTCTTCAAAAAACTCAAGCCGCTGCAGCCGCTCGCTGCTCTTTCTCACCGCGCTTGCATCGAGCAGGCCGCCTTCCTTGACCTGCATCTCCCGGCGGATGACCTTATCCCTGGTGCGGGTGTTGCCCTTGATGTTGATCCGGTTTATGTGGATCAAATTTCCTTGGGCAATCTTGAGGGACAAATCCATGCGCTTGTCTTCCTCATTCTTGGTGAGCTTTGGGTCCACCTCGGCAAAGGCATAGCCACTTTCCGCGTAACGGTCCGTAAGACGCAAAACATCCTCCCGCAAGATCTTACGGCTGAAGAATTTTTCCTTGCTCAACTCAACCAGAGTGAAGAGTTCGTCCTTATCGCCAACGATGTCCCCCTCGATTTCAATGGTGCCGACCCGGTAGCGATCGCCTTCTTGGATATCAAAGGTGACATAGAGCCAGTCGCCTTCATCGGTTATCTCCGGCTCGCTGATCCTGGCCTCGATGTAGCCGCTGTTATGATACATGGCGCCGATCTTGGAACGATCCTGCTCCAGCAAATCACGTTTCAACTTGCCCGACTCGGTAAACCAGGAGAGCAACCCTTTTTCCGAGGTGGTCATCTCCTTGCGCAATTCCTTCTCGCTGAAGGCCTTGTTGCCGACAAAACGGATGCCCTTGATATACATCTTGACGCCTTCTTCGATGTCAAAGGTAACATTCACCTTGTCAGGCGTGGGATAGTCGAGTTTGGCGGCAACAGTGGTCCGATAAAACCCCTTATCCTTGTAGAGCTTGCGGATATTTTCAACGGAGGTCTGAACCTCCTTGGTATTGATAATGGTATTGGGCGAAACACTCACCACCTCTTTCACGTCTTTCTCTTCAAGCTCTTTTTCGCCGTTGATGAGAATCTGGCCGATTACTGCTTTTTCCGTGAGCTGGAAGACAACCTCCTTGCCTTTTTCCGTATCGGTGACAAGGATCTGCACATCATCAAAGTAGCCCATCTGAAAGATGTTTTTCAGGTCCGCCCGCAAAAGTTCCGGGGCATAGCGCTCCCCGGCCTGACTTTTCACCTGGCGCATGATGGCCCCGGAATCCGTGCGGGTGTTTCCGGCAATACCAATGGACTGAATAAGAAAATATTGCCCAGTGCTTGCAAGAATATCATTGACCATCTGGCCCATGGCTTTCTGCAACTCGGTCTCGTTATTGCTGACCTGATAATAAAATTTGGGCGGAGTATTGCCGAGGACATCATAGACAACAAAGTCCAGACTGAGCTGTTCTCCAAGCTTGGTAATACTGCCGACCGCCACATAGTTGACCGCCGGGGAGGTGATCAATGGCTTCAGGGCCTCAGCCTTGGGAGGCCAGTGCTCATAGCCGAGTTTCTGTTGCACTTCTTCCCTGGACAGCATCACCAGGCCCTTGCTCTGCACCACCTCCAGCAGGGTCTTGTCGCTCAAGGCGAGAAGCGGCTCAACCCCGGTCTGGGCATTGATCCGAGGGGGAACCATGACGGTGTTCGGCTCTGTCCCAGCGGCAAATGCTTCCCCTGCCAGCGGCAGGAGGCTCTGGACCACAATAAGGACAAGGGCTGTAACAACAATCTGCATGGAGCCCAAAAAACTGCGGGAGGGTACTATGTGCCGGGCTGAGTTGTCTTGTTTCATACTCTCGCTTTCGCTGTAAAGAGAACTTGAGTGACCGCCCAAAATATGTGGACGTGCTGGCGATCTGTTAATGAGCTTATCAGAATTATCAGGCATTGAACCTACTGTCAAGAATCTTTGCTCTAACCCTAAGTTTCATGCAAGCCCCCGTCCCGCAAGGTGAGACAACGGCTCATCCGCCGGGACAGCTCAAGGTTATGCGTCACCATAACCGTTGCCAGGGAGAGGGTTTCGCTCAACTCCCGGATAAGCTCAAAAACCTTGAGTCCGGTTTTGGGGTCAAGGTTGCCGGTGGGCTCATCCGCCAGTAAAACCGCAGGCTTCATAATCAGGGCCCGGGCCAGGGCGACCCGCTGCTGCTCGCCGCCGGAAAGCTCCCCCACCTTGTGGGTGGCTCGATTCAATACCCCCACCCGCTCCAAGAGATATTCCGCATACCCGACCAACTCTGCCCGCTTCTGCCCGGCAATAAGTCCTGGCAGCAAAACGTTTTCCAGGGCGTTGAACTCCGGGAGCAGATGGTGGGACTGAAAAACAAAACCAATAACCTGGTTGCGAAACAGAGCCAACTGATCATCTGTTTTCTCAAAAACATTTTCGCCCCGGCAGAAAACCTGCCCCTGGCTGGGCTGATCAAGGGCGCCCAGAATATGCAGCAAAGTTGTTTTTCCGGTGCCGGACGCGCCGACCACCGCAACCATTTCCCCGGCAACCAGCCGTAGGTTTGCCCCGGCAAGCACCTGGAGACTGCCATGGCCGCTGTATTCCTTGTAAATATCCCGCGCTTCAAAAAAGAAGGCCGGTTCTTCTGCGCCATTGAGCATGGAGCCGCCTCCCTTATTCATAACGCAGGGCCACGGCCGGATCGACCTTGGCCGCCTGCCAGGAAGGATACAGGGTGGCGACCAGGGTAATAACCGTGGCCGACAGGGCGATAAGGATGACATCTGAGGGCAGGACCAGCACAGGCAGGGTGGAGATCGGGTACACGTCTGGCAGCTTGATAAACTGGTAGCGGCGCAAGATCGCGCAGAGTCCCAAGCCCCCCAGCACCCCCAGCAATGTGCCAGCAAGACCGATAACCAGGCCCTCGTAGATGAAAATCCGCATGATACTGCCGGAGGTGGCGCCCATGGATTTCAGAATGGCGATGTCCTTGTTCTTTTCCATGACCACCATGATCAGCGTGCTGACGATATTGAAGGCGGCGACCATCACCACCAGGGCCATGATCACCGAGAGCGCCGTTTTTTCCAGCTGGAGGGCGGAAAAAATATTCCGGTTCATCCGCATCCAATCCTTGGCGAAAAAATTGGGTCCCAGTGCGTGTTCGATCCGCTTGGCGATCAGGTCTGCCTGATTGAGATCGGTGGTTTTCACCTCCAGGCCATGCACCGCCCCGGGAAGGTCAAAAAACCGCTGCGCCGTTTCCAGGGAGACATAGGCCAGGGCGGAATCATACTCGTACATGCCGGTTTCAAAAATCCCGACGACCTCACAGGTTGAGACCTTCGGGATCACGCCCATGGGCGTAAGGGGGCCTGACGCCGAGATCAGCCGCACCCGGTCGTGCACCGAGACATGCAACTGGGCGGCAAGCTCCTTGCCCAGAATGATGCCAGGCAATCTTCTCGCGCCATCACCCTGCCCAGGCGACAAATCCGCGATCTTTCCTTTACGCAGATTCTTTTCCAAGTTGAGCACGCCCTGGGCAGTGGCAGGATCAAGGCCGCGCAACACGGCGCCGGTTCCACCTTCACCACTGGTGATCATGGCCTGACTGTACAGATAGGGCGTTACCCCGCTCACCCCCTCAACCGCACGAGCCTTTGCGGCAACCTCCTCGTAGTCTCTGATATTGCCGGTATAATCCTGAACCACAACGTGGGAGTTGATGCCGAGAATCTTGTCACGAAATTCTGAGGTAAAGCCGGTCATCACCGCGAGTACCACGATGAGGGCCATGACCCCGACCATGACCCCGGCAATGGAGATCAGCGAAATAAGCGAGATGAAGCCATGCTTGCGCTTGGCCTTCAGATATCGCAGACAGACAAACCATTCGAAATTCACAATTTCCCTCTTTTACTGAAACGGCTCCCCCAAGGGGTGTAACCGTTCGGGAGCGCCGCAGATGCGCGAAAGAGGCCGGCGAAGTGTGCTATTGCACATGAGCCAGCCGATGACAAAGCAGATGCCGTGCTCCTGGACGGTTACACCAGTTACTTGCTCTCTGGGCGCAGATGCGGGAAGAGGATAACGTCCCGGATCGAGGCGGAGTCGGTGAGCAGCATGACCAACCGGTCGATACCGATTCCTTCCCCTGCCGCCGGGGGCATGCCGTATTCCAGAGCCCGGACAAAATCCTCATCCATCTCGGGGAAGATCTCCTCGTCGTTGCCCCGTTCGGCAATCTGCTTGGTCAGCCGCTCTTTCTGGTCAATAGGATCATTGAGTTCGCTGAAGGCATTGGCTATTTCCCGACCGGTCACGAAAAGCTCAAACCGGTCAGTGACCTCGGGATTTTTTTCGTTGCGGCGGGCCAGGGGTGAGACCTCGGTGGGATACTGGGTCACAAAGGTGGGATTGATCAGCTTTTCTTCCACCAGCAGCTCAAACAGTTCGGTCTTGGCCTTGCCATGCCCTGCCATGGGCTCAAGGGCGATGCCCTTTTCCTTGGCGAACTGCCGGGTCCGAGCCGGATCGGCAAGCACAGTCGGGTCGACCCCGCCCACCTCAACAAGCGCCTCGTCCATGGTGTAGCGCTTCCAAGGCGGGGAAAGATCAACCTCCTGCCCCTGGTAGCTCACGACCATGGAGCCAGTGACCTCGGCGGCGACGTAAGAAACCATCTCCTCGGTGAGGTCCATGAGATCCTCGTAGGTGGCAAAGGCCTGGTAGAACTCAAGCATGGTGAATTCGGGATTATGCCGGGTGGAGAGGCCTTCGTTTCTGAAATTACGGTTGATCTCAAAGACCTTTTCAAAACCGCCCACCAGCAACCGCTTGAGATACAGCTCCGGGGCAATGCGCAGGTAGAGATCCATACCCAGGGCATTGTGGTGGGTCTTGAAGGGCTTGGCCGTGGCCCCGCCGGCAATAGCCTGCATCATCGGGGTTTCGACCTCCATGAAGCCCCGGTTTATCAAAAACTCTCGAATCAAACGGATGATCTCCACCCTTTTGCGAAAGGTGTCGCGCACCTCCGGGTTCATGATCAAATCGACATAGCGCTGGCGGTAGCGGGTTTCCACATCGGTGAGGCCGTGGAATTTCTCCGGCAGGGGCCGCAGGGATTTGGTGATCGGCTTCAGGGTTGCCGCGTCGATGGTGAGCTCGCCGGTCTGGGTGCGAAACAGGACTCCGCCAAAACCAACGATGTCGCCGACATCGAGTTTTTTGAAGATCTGGTAGGTCTCCACCCCGAGCTCATCGCGCTTGACATACACCTGGATGCGCCCGGTTTCATCCTGAATCTGGACAAAGGCGGCCTTGCCGAATTTGCGCAGCGCCATGATCCGGCCGGCCACTGATTTGATCCCCTCTTCCAGCGGCGCGTCCGGGTTGTCGTTTTTAGCCAGGACATCGCTGATCCGGTGGGCGGGCTTAAAATCATTAGCATAGAGATTAACGCCCAGCTCTGCCAGCTCCTGGGCCTTTTGACGGCGTTGCGTCAATACCTGATTCAGTTCTTCCATGTCATCAATACTCAAACTTTTTTATGGTGGTTAAATAAAAAATAGCCAGGCAGAATCTGCGCCTAGAGATATTTGTCTCGCAACAACTTGGAAAGATCCCTGGTTAGGGCCAGCACCTTTTTGGCGTGGATCAAGGGCAGGGAGCCGGTACCGCAACTTGGGGTGATCAACGTCTGTTGCAACAGTGACTTATAATCCCAGGCCCCACCAACAAGCTGAGCAGCCTGCGCCTCCCAGCGCGCCAAAAGGGACTCCGCCGTTTCCAGTTCGATGTATTCTTTCTCCGAGGTGGGCACGATCCCCCAGGCAATAATGCCACCCCGATTCAAAAAGGTGTACAGCGCATCCTTACAGGCCACCAGTTTGTCGAAGAACCCGTAGGCATCAAAGCTAACAATATCCAAGGAGGTGGACAAAAGAAATTCCCAATCGGTGTTGGCGCAAACGTGGACGCCTACCAGACCGCCCGCAGCCTGAGCCGCGCCAATAATTTCATTGAGTTCCTGACCAAGCTCATCCAGAGAAACACTGAGAAAGGCCGAGGAACCAAGACCGGCCAGGGCCGGTTCATCGATAAAAAGAATAACCGGGGCCTCCGACTGCGCAAGAACCTGCACCTGCCAGGCGGCCTTAAGGGAAAGCCCTTTCACCACCATTTCCCGAATGGTCGGCTCGTAATAAGCAGCCCGGCCCTCGCGGTCGTGGAGGCCAGTGAGCAGGGTGAACGGCCCGGTCATCTGCCCCTTGACCGCAGCCACGGTTTTCCCGGCGACCGCCTCCTTAAGGGCAAAAAGGCCCTGGGCCCTGTCCGGGCTCACGGCAAAGGGCGAGCCCGGCAGAAGGCTTGGGTCTTCGAGGGCGGCAAGATACTGCTCGAAATAGGCCAGCATCTCATCGGCAAAGGTCTCGGTCTGGATATCGAAATAGGTGCGGCCATCCTCTTCGATGATGCCGGGCATCCCCTCGCTGAACTGACTGAGCATCCCTTCCTTGGGGTTGCTTGGCAATTGCGGCCATAACGGGATGTCGGGGGTGTGCTCGAAGATAAGGGAAAACGCTTCCCGGTGATCTGTAACCGGCAGGCTGCCAATGAGAGTCGCCAGACCGTTTGCCTGGAATCGGGAGGATGGATTGTCTTGAGTCATAGCTTTTTCCAGTATCAGGGAGTGGCGCGACTGACATGCGCCCGATTGCAAAACAGGATGCCAAAAAAGCAAAATCCTGCTTTTTTAACATCCTGCTAGCTATCAACAATAGGGCGAAAAGTCAATGCCTTTTGGGGGACAGCGCCGTCGTGCCCAAGGCAAAAATTCACCTAATCCACCGCGATTCCCCAGATGTCACGGGCATATTCCCGGATGGTCCGGTCGCTGGAAAATTTACCCATCCTGGCCACATTGAGGATGGACTTGCGGATCCAGTTCGGCTGATCCCGGTACAGATCGCCCACCTCTTTCTGACAGCGAAGATAATCCTCCAGATCAAGCAGAAGCAGATACGGGTCGTTAAGGTTGAGCAGGCTCTCAACGATGGGGGCAAACAGGTTGGTGTCGCCCCGGCTGAAATAGCCGTTGCGGATGCTGTCCAGTGTGCGCTTCACCTCGGCGTTGTCGCGATAGACATCAAAGGCGTTGCGGCTAGGATTACGCTTGACTTCCTCAACCTCTTCCGTGGTCATGCCGAAGATAAACATATTCTCAGGCCCGACCTCATCGCGGATCTCGATGTTGGCCCCGTCCAGGGTGCCGATGGTAAGAGCGCCATTTAAGGAGAATTTCATGTTGCCGGTGCCGGAGGCCTCAGTGCCCGCAGTGGAAATCTGCTCGGACAGATCAGAGGCTGGGAAGATTTTTTCCGCCACAGACACGCCATAGTTGGGGATGAACGCCACCTTGAGCCGATCTCCCACCCGTGAATCATGGTTGACTACCTCGGCCACCGAATTGATCAACTTGATGATCAGCTTTGCCTTGAAATAGGACGGCGCGGCCTTGCCCCCGAAAACAATGGTCCGCGCAGGAGAATCCGTGTCCTCCCCGTTGGCGATCCGGTGGTACAGGGTGATGACATGCAGGACATTAAGCAACTGCCGCTTATACTCGTGGATTCGTTTCACCTGCACATCGAACATGGTGTTGGGGTTGACCGTAACGCCGCAATCCTGCTTGATGATGGCGGCCAGGCGTTTTTTGTTCTCCGTTTTCACCTTGGCCCATTTTTTCTGAAACTTCGGCTGGTCGGCATAGGCCTCAAGGTTGCGCAGATGGTCGAGATTGGTAACCCATTCCCCGCCGATGGTGTCGGTGATCAGGCCGGCCAGGCCGGGGTTACATTTGAGCAGCCAGCGCCGCTGGGTGATGCCGTTGGTTTTGCAATTGAAGCGGCCCGGGTAAAAATCGTTAAAATCCTTAAATAGCCTGGTCTTCAGGAGATGGGTATGGATTTCGGCCACCCCGTTGACCGAATGGCTGCCCACGATGGCCATATACGCCATGCGCACCCTTTTCACCGGCCCCTCTTCGATAATGGACATGGAGCGTAACAGATCGTCGCGACCCGGATACCGGGCCGCAACCTCTTCAAGAAACAGGCGATTGATCTCGTAGATGATCTCAAGGTGCCGGGGCAGCACCTTGCCCAGCAGCTCCACAGGCCAGCTTTCCAGAGCCTCGGGCATCAGGGTATGATTGGTATAACCAAAGGTGCCGACGCAGATCTGCCAGGCCTTTTCCCAGGGAACCGATTCATCATCCACCAAGAGCCGCATGAACTCCGGAATGGCGATGGAGGGGTGGGTATCGTTGAGCTGCACCGCGATCTCATCGGCGAATAAATCGAAATCATCATGCTTTTTCTTGTGCCGCCGGAGGATATCCTGGAAGGTGGCGGCCACGAAAAAATACTGCTGCTTCAGGCGCAGCTCCTGACCCTCTCGGATATCGTCCGAGGGGTAGAGAACCTTGGAAATCGTTTCCGACAGCACCTTGTCATGCACAGCCGAAATGTAGTCTCCCCGATTGAACGAACCGAGGTCAAGCTCACGGGAAGCTTTGGCTGTCCAGAGGCGCATATTAATTACATTGTTATTATTAAACCCGGGCACCAAAACATCACAGGCCATGGCCATGATCTCTTCCGTTTCGATCCACTCGGTGCGAAGCTCGCCCTTGTTGTTTCGATACCGCTGCACCCGCCCGTAATACTGCACCGGATAGAGATTCTGGGGTCTCTCGTACTCCCAGGGAGTACCGTAACGCAGCCAGTTATCCGGTCGTTCCACCTGAAATCCGTCCACAAGCCGCTGATAAAACAGTCCGTACTCATAACGGATACCATACCCGTAAGCAGGGACGCCCAAGGTTGCCAGCGAATCCATAAAACAGGCGGCCAGACGACCAAGGCCCCCGTTGCCGAGAGCGGCATCGTCCTCTTCCTCCCTGAGCTCCTCAAGATCGTAGCCCATCTCTTGCAACACCCCGGCCATCTCATCATAAAAGCCGAGATTGATAAGACTGTTGCCCAACGACCGTCCGATCAAAAACTCCAAAGACAGATAGTAGACCCGCTTCTTGCCCTTGGCGTAATAGCCTTTTTGCGTTGAGATCCAGCGCTCGACCAGAAAATCACGAATGGTGTAGGCCAGAGCCTTGTAAACATCCCTGCTCCCGGCCCGTTGGGGGTCACGGCCAAGAAAACTCAAGATGTGATGATTGATCGTGGTCAAGAAATCATTTTTGGTGAGCGATTTAAAAACAGCACAATACGGGCCTTGCGGAGTCTTATCATTCATGATTGCGGCCTGCTTCCTTGAGGTTGATCAGCTTTTAAAAATGCCCCCCAGCGTCTGCGACAACATCTGCTTTATTCAGGGTACAACGGGGCTGAAAAAACAGTCAAACTTAATTTAGGGGTCGTTATGAAATAATCGTTAGATTTTTCATCATCGCCCTAACGCTGCTTCATTACGGCCCCTTATGCCGTTATAACAGCGCTGATGCCGCCCCATCCTTGAGGAAGATTTCAACCCAGGCCAGGGCCTGTTCCCGGTCCGCCACCTGACCCTCCACCTGCGCCAGCACAAGGCCATCGAGGATATTCTTAAAAATTGGGCCGGGCTCAAGAGCAAAGACCGTAATCAGATCATGGCCGGTGATCAGCGGTGGGTTGGCGAATACCGGCTGGATATACTCCGCATATACCCCATGCACTTCACGCAAAAGCGCAGCCAGATTTTCCTCCATGCCCTCGGGCTTACCCACCCCCTGCCCGGCAAGGCTGTCCGCCATAGCCAACAGAAAGAGACTGGCTAGATCATCACCAACCGCCTTGACCAGCCGCAGACAGGCCTTGCGCGTGATCCCGGTGCGCAACCGGGCGTTGCTGAGATGAAAAGGCCACATATGCAGGGCAATGAGCCGAGCCACCCGATTGCGGTCGTCCTTGGGCCAGTGCAGCCTTTCGGCTATACCCTCAAAAATCGCGGCTCCGGCCTGATCGTGGTTGTAAAAGGTTATCTTTTCCTCAACCAGCCGGTGAGTCGCTGGCTTGCCCAGATCATGAAACAGGGCGGCCCATTTCAGCAAGGCAGTTGATTTTCCCTTGGCCGTTTCGCTGAACAGTTGGCCCTGCCTCGGAAAATATCTCACTGGATCAAGTAGAACTTTTTCCAGACAACCCAAAGCCTCCAGACTGTGCTGGAACACATCGAGATGATGGCTGGCAGGCTGATCAAGCCCTTTACCCGCCACAAGCTCCGGAAAGACAACCCACAAAAGGCCGCTTTGTGCCATGCGGCTGATCGTCTGCCAAGCACGGACCGAGGCCATAATCAAACCAAGCTCATAGGACACCCGCTCCATGGCCGAATCGGCCAGCAGCTCGCGGTGGGTGGCAATGGCAGCCTCGGTCTGCGCATCAATGGTAAAATCAAGAGTGGCGGCAAAGCGATAGGCCCGCAACAGTCGCAGGGGATCGGCCAGCAGATTGGCCACAGCCAGGATGCGGATCTTTTTTTGCGCAAGGTCGGCCGCACCGCAAAAAGGATCAATAACCGCAAGCGAAGCAAGGCCACCGGTTTCAGGGGCAAGAGGGACGGCCATGGCGTTGATGGTAAAATCCCGCTGACCAAGGTCGTCTTCAATGGTGGCGGTTTGGTTTCTGAACCCGGAAAAATCAAGGGTCAGGCCCTGCCAAACGACCCTGGCCACGTCCTCCGCCTCATCAAGCAGGACAAAGGTGCCGCCCAGCAGGGCACTGACCTCGCGGGCGCAAGCCACGGCCCCCTTCGGCACGGTGAAATCAAGATCCTTGGCCGCTGCCCCCAACAACCAGTCGCGCACCGGTCCGCCCGCCACATACATGGGTTGGCCGCTGCGTTGCACAACCTGGCCCAACGCCAAACGCAGCTCCTCGGGGTAAGTTTGCAGCCAATCCTGGGTTAATGTCGTCGCCGCTAACACTGCTGCCATACCGCCCCTTACAGATGCCTGACGATTTCCGCCAGGCTGATTTCCAGCCGACAGCAGACATCGTGGATATGGATGCTTTCCAGGCTCAACGAATCGATCACCACCAGGGTTTCCGACGGCAATGTCTTGCCGAACCGTTCCCCTGCCTGCCGAGCCACCTCCCGCACCGCGTCCTCGGCAAACTGCGGCAGGCTATGCGAGGTGTAGACCAGTTGCGCCTCATCGGTTCTTTTCAACAGATCCTGGGTCACATGCAGGGCCGCTTCCAGGCAGGCCAACAGCTCGGCAATGCTTGGAGAAAGCCCTGTCGATTGCAGGGAAAGAGTGGTCTGGGAGCGTTGCGAATGGGTGGGCAGGGGGCAATCCTCCCCCTCTTTGCCAAACAGGGTTTGATTGTAAGCCTGGGTGCAGGGGCAGGCGGTGATGTGGGCCACGCCAACCCCGAGCATGGCCACGCTTTGCATCTCATCCCCTTGTCCGGCCAGCTTCAGATCAAGACTGACCGCTATGGAATCCACCGATTGCCTGCCGCTGACCTTGGCCGTTCGGATCAGCGGCAACTGCCCGGCAAGCCGCACCCTGCCATTGCTCGCGCCCTGGCGCGCCATCATCTCACGGCCAAGCAGCAACCCGTACTCGCGCAGATCGCTAAATTCACGGTCATACAGGGCGGCGACCACCTCCTCCATACGGGACATATGGATGCCCCGCACCTCTGCAGCAAGATTCACCTCGAGCCTGGCCGTAAACGGAATCAAGCCCTCGGGCAGCCTGACCCAGACGGTTTTCCCGCAGATACCGACCTCCGGCAGAGGCAGGGCAAAAGAGGGAAGCTGCTGGGGGATATCAAGGCCTTCCGCCAACACCCGGGCGTGGTCCTGGGGGGATATGGATGGTTTCAAATGAGCGCCTCCTGTTTCAAGGAAATATACCACTGCTGGATGGTCTGCCAATCCCCCTGCTGCCTGGTCCAGTCGGCCAGAGCCTGAAAACGGCTGAGGTCCTGCGATGAAACCTCGGCCTCCGCCAAAGCAAGGCCTACCGAGACCAGCATGGTCTCAAGCCGGTCGTTATTCGCACAATTGCACAGGCTTCCATGGTGCAAATGGCGCAGGGTGATGGGCTCATCCCCGCAAAAGCCAAAGGGAAACCGCCGGGCCAGCCGGATAAAAAAAGACCAGTCCTCGCCAAGCTCCCCGGCTCCGAAACCGCCCACTCCGGCAAAAGCCTCGGTCTTCACGGCCATTGCCGAGGGGAGCAAAAAGCACCAACGGGCCAAGGCGGTGAGGCATTGCCCTTCCCTGCCCATCCCTGGTTCGGGAATAAAAAACTCCCCACCCCCAAGCTGGTCGTAATTCTTGGTCACCCCATAGGCCACCGAATAGCCACGGGCCAAGGTTCGCACTAGATCTGATACATGGCCCGGCAGCCAGACATCGTCCGAGTCAAGGAACATAACCACCTCGCCGCAGGCCGCATCAACCCCGGCATTTCTGGCCAGACCGGGGCCAAGACAGGAGCACTGCAACAAGCGCACCTCGGGAAAACGCGCAGTCACAAAGGCAGCGGTGTGGTCCGTCGAACCATCGTCCACAACAATAATCTCGCTCACCAGGGTATCCTGAGCAACCACGCTGGCAATGGCCCGACAGGTCATCTCTGGTCGGTTTTTCGTGGGAATTACGCAACTGATCCGCATGGCTTGTGGTGGGTCCTCATGATTGTGCCCTACGCCAAGGCGCAAGATAAAACCAGCTTCTTGCCTGCCTTTCAGCATAACACAAAAAAAAGCCTTGCTCCAAGGAGGCTTTGAAAGGGTGCCATAATTGGGAGTACTCCGCGATGGCGCATGATTCGACGCCTTATCCTCTTCACCTCGGGAAAAATATAATTCTTGAAATGCTCCATATTGTTAGGTAGCCTGACAATACTCTCCCTTTTTTAGCGGGATTGCATAGCTCCCCCTGGAATTCAGGCGGAAAATCTCCCCAAGCCAGCTCGACAATAATCGAGTTGAGCACCACCAAAATTTGGCAACTACAAAAGGAGGCTCGCATGACAACTAGCAAAAATCGCACAAAGCAAATCTTGGTGAAAATCATCATGACTATTTCGCTCATTGTTCCGCTGACGACCACGGCAAGCGCGGATACATGGCGTGGCACGGCTCCCTTCTGCAATGGCCAATGTCTGCCAGGAGAAACGCAAGTTGCCACAAGCAACTCCGGCGATGGCGCAACATGCTGGACAGGCCAGAAAGTATTATGCCGAAATGCATCACCCACCTGTGCAGCGTTGCAGACCAAAACAGCGTGCTATGGAATCATCATGATCTGCGACAACGGCCATTACATTGGCGGATACCAACCTTCCTGGGTAAGCTGCTCCAAATATGCCTGCGGCATGTGTTTCGGCTTTTCTTGGTAAACAAAAGACAGATAGGAAGAAAGGGCTATGGAAGACATAGAGTTTCTAAAACGAGCCAGCCAAAACCTTGCCTCTATCCGCCGAAAAAACAGAGAGGTGAAATATTCCAAGGTCATTGGGGCGATGCAAAATCTTTGCATCGCTATTCAAAAATGTGAATCGAACGGCTGACGCTGCGGGAGAATTTTCTCCGGGAACGAGGCGGCGAAACAGGCTATGCGGGCGGGTTCATCGAGCATTACGTTGCCCTGCTTCTCTACCCCGAGAACCTCACCATTGCCTTGCGTTACCTGCTTGGCATAGGTCTTGTCGCGGCGAACCTGATAATTTACGGGTATATTTTTCTGGTGCGCCGCCAACCACGCTCATAAAAAAGCCACCTTCCTGGGAAGAAGAAGGGGGCTCAGGAAGAAACCGGGACACCCCCCTATTTTTCGAGAATAGATGATCTACCGCATAGTCCTCAATCCGGAAAATCAAGCATGCAATGTGTCAGGTTTCGACTCTTGTTGCTTGACAGGGGGCGAGCGACGATGATAATTTGGGAAAAAAGAGGAAATCCATACAATATTAGTTAAATGCACCATAAAAAGTTAAAGGAAATCCGTTAAATGAAATTAATCAATGTTAAGGAAGCACCAGAGGCAATAGGACCATATTGCCATGCAATAAAATCAGGTAATTTTGTATTCTGCTCAGGGCAAACTCCGTTAGACCCGGAAACAAGGAAAATAGTCGGCACCACCATTGAAGAACAGACCCAAAGAGTTCTGACTAATCTTGCGCTAGTATTATCTGGGGTCGGATTATCACTCAAGAACATTGTTAAAACGACCGTCTATCTAAAAAACATGGAAGATTTCCCCGGCATGAACAGAGTTTATGAAGAAATGTTCCAAGGACATACGCCAAGTCGCGCTACTGTTTCAGTAAAACAAAACCCATTGGATGCATTGGTAGAAATTGAATGCATCGCTGAAATGCAATCATAATAATTGCATAACAACAGCTTGCACCGGACGCTAATCGCGCCGGGGGATGGTGAGCATTAGCAGCATAAATAATTTAAAGATGCCCCGCGAACCATGGTCTACCGCATAGCCGCCGACTGCATCCTCCTGCTCCATCTCGCCTTCACTCTTTTTACCGTACTTGGCGGCTTGCTGGTTCTACGCCGCCCTTCCCTCCTCTGGCTACATCTTGCCGCAGTCCTCTGGGGGGTGGTGATCGAGTGGGCAGACTGGGTCTGTCCGCTTACGCCGTTGGAAAATTTTCTGCGAGAAAACGGCGGCGAGGCGGGCTATGCGGGAGGGTTCATCGAGCATTACGTTGCCCTGCTTCTCTATCCCGAAAATCTCACCATTGCGTTGCGTTCTTTGCTTGGTCTGGGCCTTGTCGCGACAAACCTGATCATCTACGGGTATGTTTTTCTAGTGCGCCGCCCCGCCCACGCCCATAAAAAAGCCCCCTTCCCCGGGGAGAGGAGGAAGGGGGCTCACTGGTGCGAAAACCAGGGATATTACTTCTTCATCCTGGCGGCGCCTTTGGTTTTCATGGGATCGCCCTTGTAACCCAGAGCCTTCCAATCAAGACGACCATTTGCCGCGTGGCAGTCGTTGCACTTCAAAGCCTCGCTGGCCGGGGCAACCATGTGGTTGATCCGCCAGTACATGACGGTGGGGGCAAAATCGAAGCTGCCGCTGTATGCCAAGCCGGAAGCCTCACTGCCAGCTCTGACCGCCTTATCCCAATCATAGTTCTTCCAGTAAGCATCCTTGTCTTCCTTGTTGGTCGGCCAGACCTTGGGGGTCAGGAAATACTTGTTTTCCTTGTCGTAAATCTGCTTTCCGGTATGCACCTTGAACGGATAAATCTTGGCGGCCTTGTCCTTGATGCTGCCCACCGGCGCGTTCAACTCCGTAACCTTGGTCGGATCTATCTTCTCGCCGCGCAGATAGACAGTGGCCTGGCCGTTGTACCATTTGTAGGCGGGCTTAACGTCTTTCGCCCAGATGAAATGGCCTTTCTTTTTATCGTAGCCGTCACGTTTCTCCGTGCCGAACACCTGCTCGTCCACCTTGATGTCCTGACCGGCGGTGGACCAGTCCCAATTCATTTTGGTGGGCATGGCCTTGGCAAAGGTGGGGATATGGCAGGTCTGGCAGGCCACGGTGGCGGTATGCTTGTTCAAGTTGGCGTTCTTGTGGGGCTTGGGATCGTGGCAACCATTGCAGTCGATGTGATTTTTGCCTCCGGGCGCTACCACCATGGCGTTGCCCTTGATGTTATGCTTCTGGGTGGTGTGACACTCGGTGCACTGGAAGTTCAGACCGTCGGAGCCCATGTGCACGTCAATGGCCTTGGTAGGATTGGCCATGGAGGAGTCGATATCCCCGTGCTTGACGTTGTTGCCGCCGCCGCCAAAACCATGGCAAGATACGCAGTTCTTCTTGGCGGGCTTGCCCACACTCTGGGCTACAGCCACCAGATCAACAGGCTTGGCGTCGAACTCCGGGTTGCCGGTGAAGCCGTTGGGCATCCCTGCGGCCGGAGGAGCCTTTTTGTAGGTCCCTGTGCTGTCATGACAGATCAGGCAATCCACCTTGGTTTTATCGGTGAAATCAAACTTGGCATCCTTCCAGCCGTAG
>JAPLJH010000043.1 GCA_026388695.1 Deltaproteobacteria bacterium
TTTGTCATGCCGTCGGCTAAAAGTGTACACGTCACCGGCAACAAGGCGAAATTCGGCGAATACGGCGATCCGGACAGCAGCATTAGCGGCGGGGTCGAAGTAAAATCCGAGGGCGATACAGGGTACATGAATTTCAGTGCTGACGAAATCGGCCAGGACACCCAGAATTACAAAGCCGAGGCCGGTCAGTACGGCAAGTTTAAACTGGATGCCTTCTACAACGAAATTCAGCATAACAACACCTTTGATGCAAAAACCTTCTATTCCGGTGCAGGTACGAATCACCTTACCAGCCCCCTGAGTAACGTTCGTGCTTCTGGTGCAGGGACTACCCCGCCACCGAATCCCGCGACCTGGAATCTTTTTGACTATGAAGTTTCCCGGAATCAATACGGTGCTGGCATCAGGTTGGACATGCTGAAGCCTTTCTTTGCCAATCTCTCCGTGTCACAGGAAGATAGGAAGGGTATCAGGCCGATCGGCACAGGAAATTCCAATCTTGCGGCCGAACTCCCTGAGCCGGTGGACTTCAAAACCGATATCCTGCAGACCGAGGTGGGTTACGGTAAGGATCCCTACTTTGTCTCGCTGGGATATACGCACAGCAACTTTAAAAATGCCTACGATGCACTGTATTTCAATAATATCTATGCAGTAGCTGGCGCGAACACAAATGAATTCGTGACCTTGCCCCCGGACAACAGTTATGACAAGTTCGATCTTAAGGGTCGGGTCAAAATGCCGCTGAAAAGCACATTGGCGCTCGGTTATAGTAAGGCAAAGGCAGAGTCCGACGCGAACCTGTTTAGCTCCTATAACTATAGCGGCACGGCTAACGCTGTTACTCTGAGCGATAGTGTTTTCAATGGGCGAGTAGATACGACAAATTATTCCGCCGTGCTTACTTCAAACCCGTTGGATTTTCTTGACGGGAAGTTCTTCTATAAAAATTATGCAACGAAGAACAAATCCGATGAGATCACAAGCACAATTGGCACCACCACCATTACCAACGCCCTCTTTGATTACACCAAGAAAACCTATGGCGTTGAGGCTGGTTTGAAATTGCCGGGACATGTCACCCTGACTCCTTCCTATAGTAATGTGGAAACGGTGCTGCCAGACAATGTTACAACCGATGACAATATTTTTGGTATCAATGCCAAATGGAAGGGGAATGACTTTTTGGCCGGCAACATCGGTTACGAAAGAATGAATCGTAATGACCATGTTGACAGCGAGAATACCGGTGGTGCGGCTATTTACGATCCCTATACGCGCATGTTTGACACTGCAGCGCAGAGAAGGAATATCTACAAGCTCGGTCTTGATGTCTTTCCGACCGACATGCTGAACTTGGGATTTACCTTGAAGCACAAGAATATCAACTACAACGAGACCGCCATCGGCCTTACTGGTCAACGGGGCAACACCTACGGTGCAAGTGCTACTTTCACGCCGAATGATACGGTATCGGTCAACGCCTATGTTGATTATGAAATCAATAAACTCGAACAGCTCCATAGGTATGGCGCCACAACTGTCGCCAATGCGAGTCCTGTTGATACCACCACCACTGATGCCATATACAACGTGACCACCACCGAGAAAGACAAAAGTCTTGACTGGGGGGTGGGCTTGGATGTGAAGGCGATCCCCAAGATCTTGGCTCTGCGGGCGCAGTTTGACCATACCCGATCAAACGGTCTTGTCGATTTTACGTATGCCAACAACAGCACAGCTAATAATGCAATTCAGAGCGGTTGGGATAATAACTCAATCGATTATGCGAACTGGGATGACTACAAGAAGGATTCCCTGCTGCTGAAAGGCATATACAGCGTTTCGTCTAATCTTGATCTCACCGGCGGCTACGCCTATGAGAAATACACCTACAATGACGGTCAGTACGATAATTATGCTAATGTGTACTACACTTCCGCCACCACCCCCGCCTATTTGAGCGGTGCGAATGCGAATCCGGATTATACCGCCAACGTGGTATTTCTGACAGCGAAGTACAAATTCTAAGCGGAGGCGTTTTTAACCGGGCATAGTCCCCGATTAAGAACGTTTTTATCTGAAATCCTCCAAGAGGGGGAGGAGCACTGTCTCCTCCCCCCTCTTTTTTGGGCATGGTGCGCCATGCAGAGGTGAATTGTATCTTGCAGGGATGTGCGGCTGCTGGTAGTCTTTTCCCACTCACGGGCGGACGATAATGGCATCACATTTTAGCTGGAGAGAATTATGCGGTTGGTTTTTCCCCAAGGCACAATCCGTATCCTGCTGAGCTGCCTTTTCCTCATTTTTTTCGCGGGTTGCAGCGACGAGCAGAGCGCAGCCCCTGCCCAGAACGCATCTCCTCCTCCCCCGGCCCGCAAGATAGTTATCGGCCTCATTCCCGAGATGGACATCTTTGTCCAGAAAAAGCGCTATAAGCCCGTTGTCCAGTATCTCTCCCAAAAAACGGGAGCAGTTGTCGAGCTCAAGATCCTTTCCCGCTACGGCAATATCCTGAACAATTTCCAGAGCGAGGGGCTGGATGGAGCTTTTTTCGGCAGCTTCACCGGAGCGCTGGCCATCAAGAAGATGGGGGTTGAGCCCCTGGCCAGGCCTGAATACGAGGGCGGAGTCTCCACCTATTACGGCATGGTTTTCGTCAGAAAGGACAGCGGCATTAAAACGGCGCGGGATATGAAGGGTAAAGTTTTTGTCTTTGTGGATAAAGCGACCACGGCTGGCTGGCTTCTGCCGCTGTATTTTTTTCGGACGCAGGGGATAAAGGATTATCGTTCTTGGTTCAAGGAAACCTATTTCAGCGGCAACCATGAAGATGCAATTCAGGATGTCCTGTCTGGCAAAGCGGACATCGGCGCGGCCAAGGATCTTGTTTTTAACCGGTTGGCCAAGGAGAATCCCAGGATCACGGCAGAACTGCAAATCCTCGCCACCTCCCCGAAGGTTCCGGCAAACACCCTGGCGGTTCGACATGATCTGGATCCAGCCCTGAAAAGCGTCATTAAAAGCAGTTTGCTAGCCATGGACCAGAATGAGGAAGGTCGTCGCGCCCTTGCCCAATTCGGTGCCCCTCGGTTTGTCGAAACCGTGGAGCAAGATTATGTCCCTGTTTTTGAGTATGCCAAACGCATCGGTCTGAATCTGGCAACGTATGATTACGTCAATGATTGAGGCAAGTTGTTTCCCGGTGATTTTTGGCATTTCTGTAACGCGGACCTCTGTTGACGCGGTCGTGATCCCATGAGACTGAAAGCGATCCTCGGCTTCATACTGCTTGCCATTTTTTTCGGCGTTGGAGGATTGTATATTGCCGATATCAATGCCAAGACCCTCCAAAATCTTGAGAAAATCCTTGCTCTGAATCAGATGGAGTTTCTTCGCGACGATCTGCTCAACAACGTCAGGCTTGTCCAATCGGACCTGTATCTCACCACCACTCCGCACAGCACGATCGTTGGGGCTTTTGTCGAACACGGCGAGGTTCTGCATCTTGCGGGAGAAAGATGCTTCGAGTGTCATCATGCCGAACCTGTGATGCTTCGGCTGAGCAATCTGAGGCAAACTATTGATGATTATTTAAAAAGTGCGAGCCGAGTCTATACACTCAGGGCAAACCGCGAGAGGCGGGATAAAGAGGAAGGGATCGCCTCTGTCTTGGGCGAGCGGCTTCTTGGTGAAATTGATGCTCTGGCGATTCATTCCCCGGACAAAATTTCCCCGAAGATTGCCAAGGCTCGGCAAGAGATTTCCCACATAAAGAATATGCTGTTGGGGTTGGTTACTGTTGCGCCGCTGATTTTTCTTATTTTCACCTTCCTTTTTGTTAAACGATTTTCCTCGTCCTTGTCCGTGCTCATTGGGGCAACGGAAAAGATCAAGGCCGGGGAATTGACCCATACCATTTCTGAGCAGCTTCCCGATGAGTTCAATGCCCTGGCTGTTGCCTTTAATGAGATGGCTGTTTCATTGAAAAGGCAGTGCGAGGTGGTTGTTGCCGAACAGAACCGTTACAAGGTTCTCTTTGAGTCGGCGGACGACGCCATCTTCATTATTGAGGCAGAAGGCGAGATAGCGGGGAGAATCATCGCGGCCAATCGGGCTGCGGCGGCCATGCATGGCTACACGGTTGATGAACTGCGCAATCTGTATATCCAGGATATCGATACGGCCGAGAGTGCGGCGCAAGCTCCTGCTCGGATTAGAGAGATATTGGCAGGGAAACGGATCGAGGTGCACATGGAGCACCGGAGGAAAGACGGCACGGTTTTTCCTGTGGAGGTCCGGGCCGGGCTGCTTGAGATTGAAGGGCGCAAATATATTTTGGCCTTTGACCGGGATGTAACGGTGCGGAATCAGACCGAGTCGGCGTTGCAGCGTTCCAGGCAACTTGCCATGGTCGGCCAGATGGCTGCCGGTCTGGCCCATGAGATCAAAAATCCTCTGGCTGGGATCAAGGTCTCCATGGAAGTCCTGATGAACGAGTTGGCGCTTTCTCCGGAAGACAAGGCGATTTTTGCGCGGACTGTCGGGGAGGTGCAGAGAATCGAATCCCTGCTGAAAAACCTGCTCAACTATGCCAAGACGCCCAGGCCGGTTTTTTCCCGGATCGATCTGAACCAGCAGCTTGAAAATGCCATGAAAAATGCGGCACTGCTGCTCAAGTCTGCGGAATACGCGGCCACCAATCGAAAGGGGCTGGAGTTCGTCCGCAACCTTGATCCGATGCTGCCCATGATTTTGGCGGACCCCTCCCAGATGCAGCAGGTAATCCTGAATCTGCTGCTCAACGCCATGGAGGCAACCCCCGCAGGCGGGACAATTACAGTGGGCACCCGAGCGGGTCGGGTCGGCACCGTGGAGGTGGTGATTGCCGACACGGGAAAAGGCCTGAGCGAAGAGGCTTGCCGCAA
The DNA here is from genome assembly GCA_026388695.1 of Deltaproteobacteria bacterium. GTDB lineage: Bacteria > Desulfobacterota > Desulfobulbia > Desulfobulbales > Desulfurivibrionaceae > Thiovibrio. The sequence goes on from JAPLJH010000043.1 coordinate 4,929, forward strand.
GGCTTTTGATCCTTTCTACACCACCAAGCCCAAAGGGAGCGGGTTGGGGTTGGCGATAACCAGGCGTCTTGTGGAGCAACATCACGGCGAGATCGAACTTATCAGCGCGTTAGGCCACGGAGCGGCTTTTGCCATAACCCTGCCGGTTGAACAAAACATCGAGGATGAGAACCCATGATAAAGATCCGGGGAAGAATTTTTGCCGTGGATGATGACGAGCTCATCGTAACCATGCTTGCCAGGGCCTTGAAGGGCGAGGGGTATGAAGTGAATTTTCAAACCACCCCGCAGGATGTTGTCGCCAATATCCTTGCCTGGCAGCCCGATATTGTTTTTCTCGATGTCGATCTGGCCGAGGAAATGACCGGCTTCGATATTCTTACCGCTCTCAAGAAGGAAGGGCTTGATGCAGAGGTGGTCATGCTGACCGCCGACGACTCGGCGGAATCCGCCATTCGGGCCATGAAGCTTGGCGCAGTTGAATATTTTACCAAGCCGTTTAATCTTGATGAGATAAAAATCATCACTGGCAATATCATCGAAAATATCCGGCGCAAGGCGGAGATTGACTACCACCGGAAAACCGCCTGCCCCTATTTTGAACACGGTTTGGTGGGAGATTCTCCCCCCATGGCGGAAATTTTCAAGAAAGCGGAGAAGCTGGTGCAGGCCAGGGCGGAGACCATCCTTATCACCGGTGAATCCGGAAGCGGCAAGGAGGTTCTCGCCCGGCATCTCCATTGCCGCCGCCAGAAGGCGGAAGGTGCCGGGCAGGGGCCTTTTTTTGCCGTCAACTGCACGGCCTTGCCGGAGCACCTCATTGAAAGCGAGCTGTTCGGGCATGTGAAAGGCGCTTTTACCGACGCCCGCTCCGACAAAAAAGGGGTTTTCGAGCTGGCTGGGGATGGCACGCTGTTGCTTGATGAAATTGGCGATATGCGCCTGGATCTTCAGGCAAAACTCCTGCGGGTTATCGAGGAGCGAACGGTCCGGCGGCTGGGGGGCAGTGTTGATTTGCCCGTGGAAGCCACGGTGATCGTGACCACCAACAAGGATCTCAAGACTGCTGCGGAACAAGGAGACTTCCGGAAGGATCTGTTCTTCCGGCTGAGCACCTTTGCCACGGAGCTGCCGCCCCTGCGGGAACGCGGGGATGATATCCTGCTCCTTGCCCGGCATTTTCTGCTCTATTTTGCCAGCAAGTATCTCAAGAAAGGGATCAAGGGGTTTTCCGTTGAGGCGGAAAAGGCTATGCTCTCCTATGGTTGGCCTGGGAATGTGCGGGAGTTGCGCAACATCATCGAGCGCTGCGTGGTGCTTGAGGAGATGGAAACCATCACCAGGGAGCATCTTCTCCCGAATTTGGCTGGTTGGGCAGGCTCTGGGCCGTCTGCTTCCGGACGAATCATCCTGCCGGAAGACGGGCTTTCTCTGGAAGAACTGGAAAAGGATCTTATCCGGCAGGCCCTGGAACGGACAGGCGCCAACCAGACCAAGGCGGCCAAGTTGTTGGGCCTTTCCTATGACACCCTGCGGTATCAGATGAAAAAATTTGAGCTGGCTTGAGCGATTACGGATCCCGGCTAGAGAAACTCCTCGAAATAGTCCAGATCCTTGTGAAAGGTCTCTTCCAACCCGGCCAGGGCAAAGAAGGCCGCAATCAGGCAGACGGCCCCGACTATCAACGCACTGGCCTCCAGGCTGAGATAATGGCGGCCAAGTTGAAAAACCGTGGTGATGGGCACGACCATGCCCCGGACGAAGTTGGGCACCGTGGTGGCCACCGTGGCCCGCAGGTTGGTGCCGAACTGCTCTGCTGCAACGGTGACGAAGATGGCCCAGTAGCCCCCGGCAAAACCAAGCAGGCAGCAGACCCCGTAAAAAACGGCCGGGCTGCTGCCACCCTGGAGAAAATAAAGGCCGATCCCTGCCACGGTTAGCAGCATGAAAAGACCGATGGCTTTTTTCCGGCTCTGCAGGAGCTGACTCAAAAAACCGCTGGAAAAATCCCCGAAGATCAAGCCCAGATAACAGAACATCACCGCATTTCCGGCCGAGACCGCTCCGGTAATATTCAGCGAGAGGGCGAACTCCGGGGAAAAGGTGATCAGCACTCCGATTACGAACCAGATGGGGATGCCAATCACAATGGAGTTGAGATAGCGGCGGAAGCGCTGCCAATCGGTGAACAGAGCCAGGAAGTTTCCCCGGCGGACCCCGGCGTGGTCATCCATGGCCCGAAACATCCCCGACTCGGCCACCCGGATTCGGGTGACGAGCAGCAACAACCCCAGAACCCCGCCGATAACAAAGGCCGTGCGCCAATCAAAGGTGGAGGCCACCAGATTGGCCAGGATGGCCCCGGAGACGCCCACAGAGGCGACCAGCATGGTGCCGTATCCCCGGATGCTTTTGTGCAGGATTTCGGAAACCAGGGTGATGCCCGCACCCAGTTCCCCGGCCAGGCCGATGCCGGCGATGAACCGCAGCGCTGCATAGGCCGGTAGCGATGTGGCCACGCCGTTGGCCAAATTGGCAAGAGAATAGAGGAAGATCGAGGCGAACATGATTGTCAGCCGCCCCTGGCGATCCCCGAGGATACCCCAGAGAATCCCGCCGACCAGCATCCCCGCCATCTGCATGTTGAGAAGAAACACGCCGTTGCTGATCAGCTCTTGGCCCGAAAACCCCAGGGCCTTGAGGCTTGGCACCCGGACGATGCTGAAGAGTACCAGATCGTAGATGTCCACGAAATAGCCCAGAGCGGCGACAATGACCGGCAGGCTGAAGATCTGGCCAAGGGCTGCGTTGGTTTGTGGTTTCATGGCGGGGTCCCACTTCAAGAGGGGGAACAAAAAAGGGTTTAGTCGAAAACGACTAAACCCTTTGATTGTACTGTGGTGCCGGGACCAGGATTCGAACCAGGGACACTCGGATTTTCAGTCCGATGCTCTACCGACTGAGCTATCCCGGCAAAAAAGTAGCTATCATATATTGAAATCTGGCCTGCTTGTCAACCT
>JAPLJH010000086.1 GCA_026388695.1 Deltaproteobacteria bacterium
CCGGATGAAAAAGGCCCGTTTGGTTATTGAGTTTTAAGACACTGGGGCCGGTGTTGACCATAACGGGGGCGAGGCCCTCGGTGGCGGATGTCCGGGCGTAATCGGCGAAAGAGAGACAGGAGAGAACAATGCTGTCAGATTTGAAACGCATTCTTGATCAGATAAGTAGAGACAAGGGAATTGATCGTCAGTTGCTGGTTGACGCCATCGAGGAAGCGGTGATGTCCGCGGCCAAGAAGAAATTCGGCCAACGGCGGGAGCTTGAGGCCCGATATAATGATGAGATCGGTGAGGTTGAGCTTTTCCAGTTCCGCAATGTTGTTGAGGCGGTTGAGGATGAGCAGACGGAAATTTCCCTGACCGAGGCCTTGGTTCTCGACCCGGAAGTGCAGCTCGGCGACGAGCTTGGCAGCAAGATGGACAGCGTTTCTGATTTGGGCCGCATTGCCGCCCAGTCCGCCAAACAGGTGATCATTCAGAAAATGAAGGACGCTGAATGCAATGTCATCTATGAAATGTACAAGGACCGCAAGGGCGAGGTGGTCAATGGCATTGTCCAACGCTTCGAGCGCGGCAATATCATTGTCAATCTTGGGCGAACCGATGCTATTCTGCCGACCAAGGAGCAGATGCCCCGCAAGTCATATCGTCAGGGGGACCGAATTCGGGCCCTGCTGCTCGATGTGCGCCAGAGCAGCAGAGACCCGCAGCTGGTCCTGAGCCGGACCAATGATGAGTTTGTGACCAAGTTGTTCGCCATGGAGGTTCCGGAGATTGCCGAGGGGATCGTGAAAATCCTCGGGGTGAGCCGTGAGCCCGGTGCCCGCGCCAAGATTGCCGTGAGTTCTTCTGCCTCGGATGTGGATCCGGTGGGCGCCTGTGTCGGGATGAAGGGATCCAGAGTGCAGAATGTAGTCCAAGAGTTGCAGGGCGAAAAGATCGATATCGTGCCCTGGAGTCCGGATCCGGCCCGCTATGTTTCCAATGCCTTGTCCCCAGCCCAGGTTTCGCTGGTGGTGGTGGATGAGGAGAAGAAAACCTTGGTGGTGGTTGTGCCCGATGACCAGCTTTCTCTGGCCATCGGCCGACAGGGGCAGAATGTGCGTTTGGCTGCAGCCCTGTTGGGGTGGCGGATTGATGTGAAGAGTGAGCTGAAATATGCTAAATTTAGCGAAGAAGGCTTTCAGTCGTTGCTTGATGTGCAGGGGATGGATGAAAAAACTGCGGAAGCCCTCTATGATGCAGGCTTCAACTCAGCCCAGGGGCTGGCACAGGCGGAGGTGGCAACTGTGGTTGCCGAACTGGAATCCCTTGACGAGAATAGGGTTGCCCGCTTGATCGCCGCCGCTCAAAAAGTCAATGCGGCCCAAGGGCAAGACGATTCAGAGCCGGCATCAACCGAGGATGGAGAGTAATAGGTTATCTGGCATGACCGCCGTCTTCGGGGAAAAAGGCAGGGCACCGATCCGGACATGTCTGGGGTGCCGCCAGAGAAAAGCGCAGCAGGAGCTGTGGCGGTTTTCTCTGGACAACAGTGGTCGTGTAATGAAAGATTTCTGCGGGAAGCATGATGGACGTCATGTTTACTGTTGTCAGGATGACAGTTGTCTGCAGAAGTTTTTTAAAAACAAAAAAGGATTATCCAGAGCGTTTCGCCAACAGGTGCTGGGATTTAACGAAGGGTTGCAAGACCTCTTCGGGAGTGAGCAATGACAAAAATCAGGGTTTACGAGTTAGCTAAAGAAGCGGAAATGGAAAACAAGGAAAGAACCAAGAATGTGCCGGTTGAGGTCCCGTCAGCGGCAGAAGCGCCTGTCAAGCCGAAACGGGCTGTCGTTTCTGCGGCAGAGAGTGATGAGGCCGGGTTGATCGGGGCAGAAGTATTTGAGGAAAGCGCCCAGGGCGTCGGAGAAACCGAGAGAGAAGAGGTCGCCGCGCCGATGCTTTCCGTGGAATCGGAAGGCAATGAAGAGCCGGAGTTGTCTGTGCGGGCGGAGGAAGAAGAGACAGAGGTAGCCGTAGACGATGGGGCTGTCGAAGCAGCCGGGGATGAAGAAGTTTCTGTTGCGGAGACGGCTGAGGATGATGAATCGGAAGAGTCGGCCCCCTTTGTGCCGGAAAAGCATCGCCAGGGGTTTGCCCGGGTGATTAAAAGGGCGGCGATTGTCATTGCGCCCGCAGCTCCTCCCCGTCCGTTCACGCCCAGGCCGCCGAAAAAGGTCGAAGCGGTTAAAGGAAAGCCTGTTGTTGCCGATGTTTCCCCCGCCAAGGGAGTCGATGAGGGTGACAAGGGGAAAAAGGGCAAGCGGTTTGTTAAATTCACCACGGAGACCGCCGAACACGACCGGAGCAAAAAAGCCCCCTTGCGTACCCAGCGGCAGGCCGATATCGAGATCGAGGATGTTGACGATGCGTTGGGTGGAAAAATTCCCGCTGGCCTGCGTATAGCACGCAACGTACGGAGCGGTGGCAAAAAAGGCAAGCGCCAGATCGTTTCCCAGGCGGCAGCGGAACCCAAGGCAATCAAGAAGCGGATCAAGGTTCTCGAAACCATTTCGGTTGGTGATCTTGCCCACCGGATGGGCCTTAAGGTTGGGGAGCTTATTGCCAAATTGCTGGGAATGGGGGTTATGGCCACCATCAATCAGGCTCTTGATGTTGAGACCGCGACCTTGGTAGCCTCTGATTTCGGTTACGAAGTCGAGCAGGGGGTTACCGAGGAACAGACCATTCTCAATTTGGAAGAACAGGAAGGCGGCGGGGAGATGCTTCCCAGGCCCCCGGTGGTTACGGTCATGGGGCATGTCGATCATGGCAAGACCTCGGTGCTGGATGCCATCAGGAAAACAGACGTGGCGGCAGGTGAGGCCGGTGGCATCACCCAGCATATCGGCGCCCATTATGTGCGCTCTCCGCAAGGGGATGTGGTTTTTCTCGATACCCCAGGCCATGCGGCTTTCACGGAAATGCGTTCCCGTGGTGCTCAGGTTACCGATCTTGTCGTCCTGGTTGTTGCTGCGGATGACGGGGTGATGGACCAGACCAAGGAAGCGGTGAACCATGCCAGGGCAGCCAAGGTTCCCATTCTGGTCTGTGTCAACAAGATGGACAAGCCCGATGCAGATCCCATGAGGGTGAAAAGGGAATTGGCCGATCTGAATCTGCTCAGCGAGGAATGGGGTGGCGAGACCATTTTCTGTGAAACCTCGGCTAAAACCGGGGCAGGTATCGCTGAGCTGTTGGAAAGTATTCACCTCCAGGCCGAAATCCTTGAGCTGAAGGCCGATCCCAATCGGCGCGCCAAGGGGCATGTGATCGAGGCCCAGCTCCACAAAGGCCGCGGTCCAGTGGCCACGGTTTTGATCGAGCAGGGAACCCTGCGGGTCGGCGATGCCTGTGTTGCCGGGATATTTTATGGTAAGATTCGCTCCCTGACCAATGATCGTGGAGAAAGTGTCAAGGAGGCCGGTCCGGCCATTCCTGTCGAGGTCCAGGGCTTAAGCGGAGTGCCGCGGGCTGGTGATGAATTTGTTGTCCTGCCCGACGAAAAGAGGGCACGGAGTGTGAGTGCTGACAGGCAACTCAAGAGCAGAGAGGCCGAACTGGGCACCTATACCAAGATTTCTTTGGATAATCTGTTTGATAACATGCAGGCAGGAAAGATCAAGGAGCTGCGGGTTGCCCTGCGGGCCGACGTACAGGGAACTTTGGAGGCCTTCAGCAAGGCCATAGATGATCTGGCAACCGACGAGGTCAAGGTCAAGATCCTCCATGCCGGCACCGGCACCATAACCGACTCGGATGTCTTGCTCTCTGCTGCCTCTGATGCCTTTATCATTGGATTTAATGTCCGCCCCTCAGCCAAGGTGCAGGAACTCGCCAAGAATGAGAAGGTGGATATTCGCACCTACGACGTCATCTATCATGCCTTGGATGACATCAAAAAGGCCATGGTCGGCTTGCTTGACGCCCGCTTCGAGGAAAATGTCATCGGCACTGCCGAGGTTCGGGAAACGTATCAGGTTCCCAAGATCGGCACCATTGCCGGTTGCTATGTGACCGACGGCAAGATCGAGCGCAACGCCAAGGTGCGTGTTGTGCGGGAAGGCGTGGTGACTTTTACCGGTCAGCTTGCCTCCCTGCGGCGTTTCAAGGACGATGTCAAGGATGTGCAGAGTGGGTATGAGTGCGGGATCGGGGTTGCCAACTATAATGATCTCAAGGTGGGCGATGTGCTTGAAGCCTTTGTTCTTAAAGAGCTTGCAAGAGAGCTCTAATGGCGGCCGGAAAAGCAAAATCGCGGTTTGGCCTGCCTGCCGGACTTGTCCGCAGCGAACCGAAAAGGCGGCCGATTCGGGTGGCGGATGCCATCAAGGCTGAGCTTGCTTCGCTGCTTGTACGGAAAATCAATGACCCCCGCCTGTACAATATCATCATTACCTCGGTGGAGGTGAGCGATGATCTTGGACATGCCCGGGTTTTGTACAGTATACTAGGAGATGAAGAGCCTAAAAATGTTGCCAAGGGATTGGAGAGCAGTAAGGGCTTCATGAGAAGCAACCTGGCAAAGGCCCTGGAGTTAAGGCATGTGCCGGTGCTTGATTTCCGATTGGATCTCGCGGGCAAGAAGCAGGCTGAAATGGAACAGCTACTCAGGGAGATAATACAAGACGATGACTCATCCCCGTGACGAGATTGTTCGGACCCTGAAATCGGCCAAAAATGTTCTGGTGGCAACCCATATCCACCCGGACGGTGACGCCCTCGGTTCGCAGATAGCCCTGGGCAATGTTTTACGCTCCCTTGGTAAGAATGTTTTTCTGTACGGTGAGGATCAGGTCTCCCATCTGTACAAGTTTTTGCCGGGAAGCTCCCAGATCGAGTCTTTGCTTCCGGCCTTAAACGGCTTTGATTGTGCTGTTGCCCTTGACTGTGGTGATAGCCACAGGCTGGGCGAAGCCATGGACTCCTTGCTGACCGTGCATCCCTTTGTGGTTATTGATCACCATTCCGGGCACCAGGAGTTTGGCGATCTCAGGTGGCTTGCTCCGGACCGGGCCTCCACCGGCGAGATAGTCTATGATCTGGCGGAAGCCCTGGGCGCCGAGTTGAGCTATGAGTCAGCCTATTGTCTCTACGCGGCCATTGTTTCTGACACCGGCTCCTTCAAGTATTCCTCGACCAGTGCTGATACCTTCCGCATCGCCAGTGAGCTTCTTCGTAAAGGGGTGAAGCCGGCGGAGGTTTCCGGCAAGCTGTTTGACAATTTCACGGTGAAACGTCTCAATCTCATGCGGCTGGTGCTTGATTCGCTGCAATTGTATGCCGATGATCGGCTGGCAATCATCGCGGCTCCGCGGGAGGTTTTTGTCAAAACCGGCACCACCCAGGCGGATGCGGAAACCTTTATCAATTATCCGAGATCTCTGGATACCGTAAAGATTGCGGTTTTTTTAAAAGAAACGGAGAAGGATCTTATTTCGGTAAGTCTGCGTTCCAAGGGTACTGATTATGATGTGGCCCAGGTTGCCGCAGCCTTTGGCGGAGGCGGCCATCGTAATGCCGCAGGGTTTAAGCTTCATGACACAAACATTGGCGAGGTCCAGGAAAAATTGTTGGCCAAATTGTTGCCCATGGTAGCAAGTTAAGAATATGGAGCTTGTGCAGGAGATGCCCGCCGAGGTCTCGGTTGGGAAACACCCCCCCGCAGAACCGGCCCTTGAGGCCGGTATTTTTTTGGTGGACAAGCCGGTGGGGCCGAGTTCCTTCCGGATGGTGCAATTGGTGCGTCGGGCTCTCTCCATAAAGAAAGTGGGACATGCCGGCACCCTTGATCCTTTTGCCTCCGGCCTGCTGATCATCTGTGTCGGTCGCCCGGCCACCCGCCTTATCTCGCAGTTCATGGACGGCCACAAGCGCTACGAGGCGGTGCTCAGGCTTGGTATCGAAACCACCACCCAGGATCTTGAGGGAGAGGTTGTTGCCCAAAAAGAGGTTGGGGTTTTTGTGCGCGAAGAACTGGAGCAATGTCTGGCCGGATTCATGGGTGAGCAGTTGCAGACCCCGCCGCAGTATTCGGCGCTCAAGCACCTGGGAAAGCCCCTGTACCATTATGCCCGGAAAGGGATTGTCATTGAGAAGGCGGCCCGAGCGATAACGATCTTCCAGTTGCAACTCCTGGAGGCTGGGCCAGACACCCTGCGGATCATGGTGGAATGCAGCAAGGGCACCTATATCCGGACCTTGGCTAATGATATTGGCCGGGTCCTGGGCTGCGGCGCCCATCTTATTGCTTTGCGGCGTTTGCAAAGCGGACCGTTTACCGTGGATGGCGCGGTGGATGGCGCTATCCTGCAAGACCCCCTCGTGGCGCGACACGAGCTGTTAGCCAAGACCTTGACCGTGGAAGAGGTTTTGGCACTGCTGCCCCGGCAAGAGTGAACATCGATTGGCAAAAAAGCACGCAATGACATTCAATTGACATTGGCGCAGAGATCATTTATTAAGAGGCGTACCCAATTAGGAATCGATGGTTGTAAAATTCTGTCGATCTCCCGAATTATTAATTTTAGTGCAACGAGGAAGTCATGACACTGCAAGCGGAACAGAAACAAGAGATTATCACCCAGTACGCCCATCACGAGAAGGACACCGGTTCGCCAGAGGTGCAGATTGCCCTGCTGAGCTCGCGCATCACCTATCTGACCGAGCATTTCAAAGAGCACAAAAAAGACCATCATTCCCGTCGTGGCCTGCTGAAGCTGGTCGGCCAGAGACGGCGTCTCCTGAATTACCTCAAGGGTAAAAATGTTGATCTGTACCGTGATCTGATTCAAAAACTTGGCATCAGAAAGTAAGATGCGATAACAGCCACCGCCGGGTTTCTGGCGGTGGCTCCATTTTGCCCCTGTGTGCAATCCGGCATCGCCGCTTCTGAGTGCGGCTGGGGCAGCGAAGACACCACCTTCCCATTGCGGTAATATATTTTTCGCCCGAGCTAAATCCGGGTGGCGCGATTGCTCCCCGGCATTGGAAAGGGCGGCTGTTAGAGGAGAGTAATATGTTTAAAAAAGTAACGATTGATCTTGGCGGACGGCCCCTCACCATTGAGACCGGACGCTTGGCAAAACAGGCAAACGGTACGGCCCTGGTAACCTATGGCGAAACCGTGGTGCTGGTTACGGCCACCGCAGCCAAGGACCCCAAGGCGGAAATCGATTTTCTCCCCCTCACCGTGGAGTATCAGGAGCGGTTTTATGCGGTTGGTCGTATTCCGGGCAGCTTTTTCCGGCGGGAAATCGGCCGGCCCAGCGATAAGGAAACCCTTTCCGCCCGTTTCATCGACCGTCCCCTGCGGCCCTTGTTTGTCAAAGGCTATCAGCATGAGACTCAGGTGATCGCCACAGTTCTCTCGGCCGATCAGCAGAACGATCCCGATGTGCTGGCCATGATCGGCGCTTCCTGTGCCCTGATTGTTTCCGACATCCCTTTCAACGCGCCGGTGGCCGGGGTAAAGGTGGGCTATATTGATGGTCAGTATGTGCTCAACCCCAGCCCGGAAGAGTGGGAAAAATCCCGGTTGAACCTCATCGTGGCTGGCACCAGAAATGCCGTGGTCATGGTCGAAGGCGGGGCGGACAGCCTCTCTGAAGCCGAGGTGCTTGAGGGCATCTTTTTTGGCCACAAGGCGTTGCAGCCCATCCTGGATATGCAGGAAGAGATGCGTGCCGCAGTGGGCAGGGCCAAGATGGCGGTTGCGCCGCCGGTGGTCAACGAGGCCTTGAAGGCCAAGGTGGCAGAGCTGGCCCGTGAAGGGATGCAGGCGGTCATTACCATGGCCGACAAGCAGGAGCGCAGCAATTTGTATCATCAGCTCCAAAAAGATGTCATTGCCGCCCTTGGCGACGAGTATGCCGATAGCCTCAAGGAGGCCAAGGAGCATCTCCATTCCCTGAATAAAACCATGATGCGCGACCGGATCGTTAAGGACCAGTGCCGGATAGACGGCCGCCGTTTTGACGAGATCCGCCCCATCAACTGTGAAGTCGCAGCCCTGCCGAAAGTCCATGGCTCCGCTCTCTTTACCCGGGGTGAGACCCAGGTCCTGGTTTCCGCCACCTTGGGTAGCGGTGATGATGAGCAGCGGGTTGAATCCCTCACCGGCATGTCATTTAAACGCTTCATGCTCCATTATAATTTCCCCCCCTATTGCGTGGGCGAGGTTCGTTTCATGCGTGGCCCCAGCCGTCGGGACATCGGGCATGGCGCCCTGGCCGAGCGTGCTTTGGCCGCCGTGTTGCCCAAGGGCGATGAGTTTGCCTACACGATCCGTATCGTGTCCGAGGTGTTGGAGTCAAACGGCTCCTCCTCCATGGCCACGGTCTGCGGCGGCAGTCTTGCCCTGATGGACGCGGGCGTGCCGATCAAAAAACCGGTTTCCGGCGTGGCCATGGGTCTGATCAAGGACGGCGAGACCATCGTCATCCTCTCCGACATCCTGGGTGATGAAGATCATCTCGGCGACATGGACTTCAAGGTAACCGGCACCGACGAGGGCATCACTGCCCTGCAGATGGACATCAAGATCGAAGGCGTCTCCAAGGAGATCATGACCAGCGCTCTGGCCCAGGCCAGGGGCGGACGTCTCCATATTCTCGAGAAGATGAAGATGGCCATCGAGCAGCCCAGGGCAGATGTGCCTGATCATGCGCCCAAGATCTTCAGCCTGCAGATCAATCCCGACAAGATCCGCGACCTCATCGGCCCGGGCGGCAAGATGATCAAGTCGATCACCGCTGATTTCGGGATCAAGATGGATGTTGAGGATTCCGGCAAGGTGACGATTTTCGCGCCCAACGGCCTTGTTGCCCAGGCGGTTATCGCCAAGGTCAACGAGATCGCCGCTGATCCTGAAATCGGCCGGATCTACGACGGCGTTGTCCAGAAGATCCTCGATTTCGGGGCCTTCGTTCAGATCATGCCGGGGGTTGACGGCCTGGTGCACATCTCCGAGCTTGACACCAAGCGGGTCGAGAAGGTTACCGATGTTCTCAAGGAAGGCGACGAGGTCCGGGTCAAGGTTCTGGAGATCGACCAGCGGGGCAAGATCCGCTTGAGCCGTAAGGCTGTCCTCCAGGAGGAGGCAGGTTCCTGAGCCATCGCCTTCGGGTAATGTTGTAGATTCTTCCAAGGGGAAGGGGGGCGCGGCCCTCTTTCCCCTTTTCCGTATCGCACTGTAACCATTAGGAAAATAAGTGGCCAATAGCTACCAGAAAACCGTGCTCGACAACGGCATCCGGATCGTCACCGAAAAGATTCCCTCCCGCACGGTCTCGGCAGGAATCTGGGTGGATGTGGGCGCCCGCGACGAACAGCCCGACAATAACGGGAGCGCCCATTTTGTCGAGCACATGCTCTTCAAGGGCACAGCCAGCCGCACGGCCCAGGAGATTGCCCAGGAGTTCGATACCTTGGGCGGCATGTCCAACGCCTTCACCTCCGGCGAGACCACCTCCTATTACGCCACGGTCTTGGATGATCAGATGGAGCGACTCATCGGGTTGATGGGGGATATCTTCCAGAATTCGCTTTTTGCCGAGGAAGAGGTGGTCCGGGAGCGGGAGGTCGTGCTCCAGGAAATGTCCATGGTGGAAGACACCCCGGACGACCGGATCCATGAGCTGTTCACCGGCGGCCTCTGGGGGGAGCATCCCTTGGGCTACACGGTTCTCGGACAACGGGAGGTGGTGGCCGCCATGGATTCCGCTGGTCTGCGGGAGTACATGCGCCAGCAGTACACCCCGGAGAAGATCGTCATCGCCGCCTCCGGCAATGTGGACCACAAGCAGTTCTGCCGCCTCTGGCAGGAGCAAATGGGCAGCCTGACGCGGCCGAACACAGGCACCCGTCGCCAACCGCCGCCGGTTCTTGCCCCGGTGCGCAAGCTCCACAGGAAGAACCTGGAACAGGCCCATCTGGTGCTCGGCTCCTACGGCCTGCCCATCGTGGCCCCGGAGCGCTATACCCTCTATCTGCTGCACGTTCTTCTCGGCGGCAACATGAGTTCCCGCCTTTTCCAGGAGGTTCGCGAGAAGGCGGGGCTTGCCTACTCCATCTATTCCTACCTGTCCTCATTCACGGATAGCGGCTATCTCGGGGTGTATCTGGGGGTTGACCCGGCGGTGGTGAACAAGGCCATGGCCCTGGTCGCCAGGGAAATCAAGGGGTTGCGCCAGAGTAGTGTTTCGAACGATTTGTTGTCCAGAGCCAAGGATTACGCCAAGGCCGGAATCTTCCTTTCCGCCGAGAACATGGAGTCGCGGATGACCCGAATCGCCAGAAACGAGCTGACCTTTGGCCGTTATGTCTCCTTTGATGAGGTTGCCGAGGGTTTTGATCAGGTGCGGCCAACGGATATTGCCGAGTTGGCTGAACTTCTTTTCAGCAGACCGCTGTCCGCCACGGTTCTTGGCCCTCTCAAGGTAAAGGATATCGATTGGCGCCCCCTTGATCTGGAGTAAACGTCCAGCAGCACCGCATCTGCGTTGTCATCGGCCTGCTCATGTGCAATAGCACACTTCGCAGACCTCTTTCGCGCATCTGCGGCAGCAGCGAAGCGGCGCTGCTGAACGTTTACATGTTTTTCCCTTTCCTGGTAACTGGTTATGGTCTGGAGTAAAAGATGATGGAAACACCGAGAGAAGAAACGCACACCATTCGCTTGTCCTGGCTTGATCCAGAAAGCCACGCCGATCTGCCCCTGCCTGCCTACCATTCCGAACTGGCCGCTGGCATGGATGTGGCCGCAGCCGTGGTTGAACCGGTGGTGATCGGCCCAGGGGAAATCCGGCTGCTGCCTTCCGGCTTTGCCGTGGCTCTGGCTCCTGGTTATGAGCTGCAGGTGCGGCCTCGGAGTGGGCTGGCCATCAAGTACGGGATCACCGTGGTCAACAGCCCCGGTACCATTGATGCCGATTACCGGGGCGAGGTAAAGATCGGCTTGATCAACCTGGGCCGCGAGCCGTTTACCATCCGGCGGGGCGACCGGATCGCCCAGCTGGTGCTGGCCCCGGTTTGCCGCGCCACGGTGATCGCGGTGGACAAGCTTGATGAAACCCAGCGTCAGGACGGCGGGTTCGGCCATACCGGAATTTGAAAGGTAGAAGGGGCGAGTTGGTCGGTTGCCTCTTGGGTGCGATATGCGATTTTGTGTACTGGGCAGCGGCAGCAAGGGAAACGCGACATTTGTCGAGGCAGGGGAAACCCGTTTGCTTATCGATGCCGGGTTTTCCGGCAAGGAGATCGAGCGGCGGCTGGCCGAGATCGGGGTTGCCGCAGAAACCCTTTCCGCCATCCTCATCACCCACGAACACGGCGACCATATCAAGGGCGCGGCGATTCTTTCCCGCCGTTTTCGCCTGCCGGTCTTTATCAACGAAGCAACCCTGGCGGCCGGCGGGTCGGTCTTGGATAACCTCCCGCAATGCCAAGCCTTTGTTACAGGCGAGACCTTCGTCTTCCAGGATTTCCAGATCCATCCCTTTGCGATCTCCCATGACGCAGCAGACCCTGTCGGCTTTCTGTTAAACAATGGCAGCCTGCTCATGGGGTATTGCACCGATACCGGCGTGGTCTCCCGTCTCATGCAGCACCGACTGAGCAGTTGTCACGGCCTGGTACTTGAAGCCAACCACGACCCGGACCTGCTCCGCAACGGTCCCTATCCTCCCTCCCTGCAACAGCGAGTGCGGGGCAATACCGGGCATCTGGCCAACGCCGATGCTGCCGGTTTCTTAAGCGATATCCTCCACGATGGCCTTGAGCATGTGGTCTTGTCGCACATCAGCGAGACCAACAACCATCCCGATCTTGCTCAGGAAGCGATGGCCGCTGTTCTGGAGAGCCTTCGCAGGCAACGGGGCAATGATTGTCCGGTGCCCACAATCTCTCTCGCCCATCAGGACAGGGTTGGTGAGGTGGTCATTCTCGGTGGCAGGGGAGGGCGATGATGCCCAAGAACCGCCGCCTGTGGCGGCTGGGTGCAACCTCCTGCGTGTTGCCTGCGGATATCATGGCCAATGTCCGGGTGCTGGCGCCCTTGGTGGACGATGTCCAGTTGCTCTTTTTTGAAAGCGCGGCCAAAAGTCGTCTGCCCCAGCCTCTGGACGTGCAGGAGCTGCGGGATATTGCCGAGGAACACGACCTCAGCTATACCGTGCACCTGCCCACCGACCTGGCCCTGGGTGCGGCATCGCAGGTTGAGCGGCAGGAGGGGATTGATGAGATCCTCCGGCTCATGGCCCAGTTGGCGCCTCTTGCGCCGCAGAGTTTTGATCTGCATCTGGTCCGGGAGCCGGACCTGCCCGACGCAGCCTGGCTTGATAATCTGGCGGCCAGCCTCCAAGAATTGTCCGGTATTTTGGGCGAAGAGAAAAGGCTGGTTGGAGTCGAGAATATCGAGTATCCATTCGGGCTGGTGGCCCCTCTTGTTGCGGAGTACGGCTTCAGCGTCTGCCTTGATCTCGGGCATCTTGTCCACTACGGTCATGATCTGGAAGAAGGGTTGGCCTTGCTGTCCCAGATTCGGCATCTGCACTACCATGGAGAGCGGGATGGCAAGGACCATCAGGCTCTCCATGACGCGGAACAGGCCAGGATGTTGGGTCAGCGGCTGATCGAGGTAGGATATGACGGAGTGGTCACCCTGGAGATGTACAGCCTTGAAAAGCTGAAGGCATCGTTGGTGCTGCTCGATGAGGCGTGGTTGGCGTTTTTCGGAAAATAAAATAACCTCGGTGGCAATGTCGTTCGCTTAAACGCCACCAGCGTCACGCAAAAAAAGGGTCGTCATTCCGGCGAAGGCCGGAATCCAGTCTCTTGAACCAGGGCTGGACCCCGGCTTTCGCCGGGGTGACGGCAGAAAGCAACGGAGTGCGCCTTAAGTTAGCATCAGCAATCCGCAACTAAGGCAAGGAAGGAGAAGAAATATGATACGAACAGCGGAAGAATTGCAGGCAGTATGCGCAGCCATTGAGCCTGCCAGTGCGACGGTATTGGCCCAGGCCCAGGCCAAGCTCAATAACTTGACCAAACCCCTTGGCAGCCTCGGCAAGCTGGAGATGCTGGCGGCCAGAACCTGCGCCATGCGGCGAACCATTGCCGCCAAGGTGGATAAGAAGATCATTCTCACTTTTGCCGGGGACCACGGCGTGGTGGCCGAGGGGATCAGCGCTTTCCCTCAAGAGGTCACCCCGCAGATGGTTCTGAATTTCCTGGCTGGCGGCGCGGGGGTCAATGTGTTGGCCCGCCATGTGGGCGCCGAGGTGCGGGTGGTTGATGTGGGCGTGGCTGTGCCGATTGAGGCTGAGGGCCTACGGCAATGCAAGGTCCGTCCGGGCACCGCCAATATGGCCAAGGGTCCGGCCATGTCCATCGACGAGGCGTTGGCTGCCATCGGGGTTGGCATGGAGATGGCCCGCGAGGCTATCGAGGATGGGGCCGAGATTTTGGGCACCGGGGACATGGGTATCGGCAACACCACCCCGTCCGCCGCGCTTTTTGCCGCCCTGCTGCCTGCCAAGGTGTCCGATGTGACCGGCCGGGGTACCGGCATCAATGACGTCATGCTCCAACACAAAATCGCGGTGATTGAGCAGGCCTTGACCGTGAACCGGGAACAGCTAGATTCTCCCCTTGGAGCGCTGGCCGCAGTGGGCGGCCTGGAAATCGCTGCCATCTGCGGTTGTATTTTGCAGGCGGCTATCAGCAAGATTCCAGTGGTGGTGGACGGCTTTATCTCCAGCGCCGGAGCCCTGGTTGCTCTGCGGCTTGCCCCCAATGTGCTGGAGTATTGTTTCTTCAGCCATATGTCGGCGGAGCAGGGCCACCGGATTTTCTTTGAGAAGATGGGACTAAGCCCCATGCTGCACCTTGACCTGCGGCTGGGCGAGGGAACCGGCGCGGCCCTGACCATGAATCTGGTGGAGGCGGGGCTC
The DNA here is from genome assembly GCA_026388695.1 of Deltaproteobacteria bacterium. Classification (GTDB taxonomy): domain Bacteria; phylum Desulfobacterota; class Desulfobulbia; order Desulfobulbales; family Desulfurivibrionaceae; genus Thiovibrio. The sequence continues at coordinate 13,995 of JAPLJH010000086.1, forward strand.
AAGATCATGAACGAGATGGCCACCTTCGGCGAGGCCGGAGTGAGTGAGGCTGGTTGAGACCATGTTGCTGGCTGCAAAGATCGCCATAGCCTTTCTCACCATTCTGCCTGCCCGGCTGCCTGCGGAATTGCCAGTCGACGGGCTTAGGCGGAGCGCCGGATTTTTCCCACTGGTCGGCTGGCTGATTGGCGGGGTTTTGGCTGGCTCCGCCTGGATTTTTGTTTGGGCTGGACTCCCTCCGCTGGTGAGCGCAGTGCTGCTGGTGACCTGTGGTGCCTGGCTGACCAGAGGGTTGCATCTCGATGGCCTGGCTGATCTGCTGGATGGCCTGGGCGGCGGGCAAACCCCGGAGCGACGCTTGGCGATCATGAAGGACTCGGCTACCGGTGCCTTTGGGGTGATTGGTCTGGCGCTGCTGCTTGTCCTGAAGGTTGCCTGTCTTGCTGCCTTGCTGGCGCATGATAAGCCATTGGTCTGGATGTTGCCTCTTTTTGCGGCTCCGGTTACAGCCCGTTGGGCCATGACGGGGCTTGCCTGCGGCACACACTACCCACGGGAGGCGGGGACCGGTCATGCCTTTGTCGGTAAGGTTCGTGGACAAGAGCTACTGGTCGGTTGGCTTTTCCTGTTGCCACTGCCCTGGGAAGAGCCCTTGATTGTTGTGGTCATGGCTGCTGCGATGCTGCCCGCTTGCTTGCTTCGGTTCAAGGCGACAAAGGCTTTGGGCGGGATCACCGGCGATGTGCTCGGTGCATCGTGCGAACTGGGCGAGGCCTGCGGCTGGCTGGCGGCGGTGGTTCTCTGTTCACTGGGCGTCTAATCTGATTAAGAAATCCATCACTGTCTGCAATCGTGTCTCTCTCCTTCCTTAGCGCTGTATCCCCCACCATTAATTTGTTCTATTCTGCCCCTCCTCTACAGGGTGTTCACGTTTTGCGATTGACAATTACCAGTAAATTGTCGGATGCTTAACTAGTGGAACTGTTGTGAAAAAATTAGCATCGGTCATGTATTCCAGTTATCGCCGATTTTATTCAGCAGTATTGAAACAGCAGCCAGGAACCGTAAAAAACGTATTTCTGTTTATGGTAAAGCAGAACATGAAGGATACAATTTACAAATACCTTCCTATTGTAACGGTAGCGATAGGCTATTTTGTCGCAGCCAGGTTGGGGTTGTTGTTGGCTTATCCAGGAACGAACGCGACCCCCTTATGGCTTCCTACTGGCATAGCCATGTCAGCGCTGCTTCTGCTGGGGAATCGTATGTGGCCTGGAATTGCGCTGGGCGCATTTATCGCCAATTACCAACAGTTGGCAGGTCTTGGTCTTTCAATTCCAGCATCCTTTGCGGCATCGTTGAGCACCGCTACCGGCAACACCCTTGAGGCGCTCATCGGCGTTTTTCTTATCCGGCGTTTTACTAGCATGCGCAACCCTTTTGAGCGAAGCTCAGATGTTATCACCTTCATAACGTTTGGCGCATTGATCAGCACGACAGTAAGCGCGACAATTGGAACGGCGACATTCTGCCTGGCTGTCTCTGCATGGGCAAGTTTTGCCTCTATCTGGCTGACCTGGTGGCTTGGCGACGCAGCAGGCGCCATGATCTTGGTCCCTCTGGCGATGACGGTTAAAGGGTTCAATGTTGCCGGATGGAAAATCCGGATCGTGGCCCGCAACCTTCTGATTTGGACATTCATAGGCGTAATTTGTTATGGCATATCCTCCCGGAGCATTCAACTCAGCTTCATGCTGTTCCCGGTCATTATCATCGCTGCTTTCCGTCTGGGGCAATGCGGATCAGCCATGGTGGTCGGCATCATATCCATCGTATCCACCTATGTCACGGTCAACGGGGCAGGACCGTTTACTGCCAAAACCTTGACTGAGGCGCTTCTGCTACAGCAGGGATTTATCGGCAGCCTTGCGATTACCTCTATGGTATTGGCGGCAATTGTCTCTGAACAGGTACAATCAAAGAAGATAATTGCTGAAAGCGAGGAGCGCTTCCGTACACTCATAGAACAAGCCCCTATTGGCATACTATTTTCCCGTGATGGCGTTATCTTGGATGCGAACAAGGTCTATCTGGGCATGTGCGGATTTGCGGACATTCAGGAATTGCGTGGAACGCCCCTTAGCGAACAGATTGCACCCCAGGAAAGAGAGGAGATGCTTGAGCGTATAAGCAGGCTCTCTCAGGGGAAAACGATTGAGATGGCTTGTGAAACGATGGGACAGCGCGAAGACGGCTCCCAATTTCCTCTTTATGTTTCGGTAGGCAGAATTGTTTTGGCAGACGGATCATTGACTGTCGGTTTCTATATCGATATCACCGAGCGCAAGCGGGTTGAAGAGGCACTACAGGACAGCGAGCGGAAATATCGAGAACTGGTCATGAATGCTAACAGCATCATCCTGCGCTGGAACAGCGAAGGAAAAATCACCTTCATGAATGAATACGGGCTGAAATTCTTCGGGTACACCGAAGCGGAGCTTGTCGGACGCCATGTGATCGGCACGCTTGTCACGGAAACGGAAAGTTCTGGAAGGGATCTGAAATCGCTGATGGATCAAATCTGCGCCGATCCGACAGCCTTTGAACACAATATCAACGAGAATATCCGACACAACGGCGAGCGGGTATGGATCACCTGGACGAACAAGGTTGTAGTGGATGAGCGGGGCCAGGTAAAGGAAATTTTGAGCATCGGATCGAACATCACCGAACTCAAACAGGCGGAAGCGGAACTCAAGAAGCACCGTGAACATCTCGAACAGCTAGTATCAACGAGAACCGCTGACCTTCAGAAAAGCCAGCTGAACTTGATGGACATGGTGGAAGATCTGAATAGCAACAAGAAAGAGCTGGTGGCTGCCAACCAGAAGCTCAAAGAACTTGACCAACTCAAATCCATGTTCATCGCCTCCATGTCCCATGAATTGCGGACGCCGTTGAACTCCATTATCGGTTTCACCGGCATAACCCTACAGGGTTTGTCCGGCGAATTAAATGAGGAACAACGAGACAATCTTTCTCGCGCCTACCATTCGGGCAAGCATCTGCTTTCTCTGATCACTGACGTTATCGACATTTCAAAAATTGAGGCAGGAAGGGTTGATGCCTTTTTGGAGACCGTTTCCCTGAAGAAAGTTATTGATGAGGCCATTGATACCATAGCGCCCCAACTGAAAGAGAAAAACCTGGGGCTTACGGTGGAAATCGCTTCGGATATTGTGCTGCATACCGATCACAAAAGGCTGCTGCAATGTCTGATCAATCTTTTGAGCAACGCCATGAAATTCACGGAACAGGGCGGCATAACTGTTACCGTTAGCGAGCAGGATGCCACGGTTGACATTGCGGTCAGCGACACGGGAATCGGCATTGCCGAACAGGATTTACCCAAGCTTTTCGAGGCATTTGAACGGCTGGAGACGCACCTGCGGATCAAGGCCGGCGGCACTGGACTTGGCTTGTATCTAACGAAGAAGCTAGTCACCGATATCCTGCGCGGCTCGATCTCGGTGCGGAGCATGGAAGGTGAGGGAAGCACCTTCAGCCTGGCTATTCCGAAAACCATTCTGCCAATTGATCCGGCGGTGGAACCTGGAGGCAGTGCGCAATGAAAAGGGCGTTGATCATCGAAGATAATTCGGATAACCGGGTGCTGATCACGAGGATTTTGGAGAAGGCAGGCTATCAGGTCAGCCCTGCGGAAACAGGTTTGGAGGGGGTTGCCGCAGCCCTCCGCATACGGCCTGATTTCATCCTGCTCGACATCCAGTTGCCGGACATCGAAGGAACCGAGGTGTTGCGTAGAATCCGGGCATCGGAGATCGGCAACAGCATTCCCATTATTGCCGTTACCTCCTATGCTATGGCCGGAGATCGGGAACGGTTGTTGGCCGCAGGCTGTAATGGCTATATTGAAAAGCCCATCGACCCGCTCCGATTTATCGCGCAAATCGAACAGTGCGTAGGGGCTCTGTCATGAAAATTTTGATCGTTGAGGATGATGTCAACTCAAGGATTGTTCTGCTGCGGGCTTTGTTGAGTCAGGGCTATGCCATTGAGAGCGCAGGCAACGGCGTTGCCGCCTTGCAAATAGTCCAGGAAACCCCCATCGACCTCATTATTTCCGATATCCTAATGCCGGAGATGGACGGCTACACCCTTTGTCGGGCGTTGCAAGCCGATGAACAGCTCAAAAAGATTCCGTTTATTTTCTACACCGCAACCTATACCGATGCAGACAGCGAAAAACTGGCCATGGCCATGGGTGCTCGCCGTTTTCTCTTGAAGCCCATGGATCTGCCAGAGCTTTTTGCGGTAATCAAAGAGGTCTTAGCCGAAGGGCCGCAACAGGGGGGGAAGGAGAAACACGGCCACGATCAGCTTGATCTGGACAAGGAGCATTTGGCCGCCCTGACCCGCAAGCTTGATAAAAAAGTGCGGGAACTTGAGGAAGAGAGGCAGCGGCTTGAACACAGCGAACAGAAATATCGGCGGCTGGTTGAGGCGCTTCGGGAGCATTATTTTTTTTATGCCCATGATGCGCAAGGCATTGGGGTCTATATCAGCCCTTCGATCAGTAATGTCCTTGGCTATTTGCCCGAGGAAATGATGGGCCATTATTCAGAGCATCTTACCGACAGCCCAATCAACAAGGAGGTTGTTCGCCTCACAGAATATGCCATCAAGGGTGATAAGCAGCCGCCCTATGAGGTGGAGATCTTTCATAAGGATGGGACGATCCGCCGTCTGGAGGTAACCGAAGAGCCTGTTTTTGATGACCAGGGACAGGTTGTCGCCGTTGAGGGGATCGCCCATGATATAACCAGGCGCATCCAGACCGAGGCGGAACTCCTGAAGGCCCAGCAAGACCTTCTTCAGGCCCAGAAGATGGAGGCTATTGGCACCCTGGCCGGTGGAATTGCCCATGATTTTAATAACATCCTCTCTGCGATCCTGGGATTTACCGACCTTGCCTTGATGCGAATCAAGGATGACGCTGCCCTGCATGATGACTTGATGCAGGTTCGCAAGGCCGGAGATCGGGCAACCGATCTGGTCCGCCAGATTTTGACCTTCAGCCGGAAGCAACCGCAGGAAAAAAATCCGTTACAGATTTCTTCGATTATCAAGGAGGCCTTGAAACTTTTGCGGTCGTCCATCCCCTCCACCATCGAGATTCGCCAGGATATTAACTCCCAGGCCATGGTGCTGGCCGATCCCACCCAAATTCACCAGATGATTATGAACCTCTGCACCAATGCCTTTCATGCCATGCTGGAGCGTGGGGGAGTGATGGGGGTTACCTTGCAGGAGATGGATATTGACGCAGATGGCATGATCGGCAAAAGGGATTTGTCGCCTGGTCGTTATGTGGTATTGACGGTCAGCGATAGCGGTTGCGGCATGGACAAAGAGGTCATGGCGAAGATGTTTGAGCCCTATTTTACCACCAAGGAAAAGGGCAAAGGAACTGGCTTGGGGCTGGCCGTGGTCCATGGCATTGTCAAGGATCATCATGGACAGATTGCCGTGTACAGCGAGCCTGGGAAAGGCACCGCCTTCAATGTCTATCTGCCCATGATCCTCCAAGCGACCGAAGTGGATGTGGTCGAAGAAGCCCCTCTTCCCATGGCAAAAGGACACCAGCGGATCATGATAGTGGATGACGAAAGCGCCATTCGGGATCTGGCCACTCGGATATTGACCGAGGCAGGCTACCGGGTGGAAACGTTTGCCAACGGGATTGATGCTTGGCGGGCCTTCTCTCAGGCTCCAGACGCATGGGATCTCCTCCTTACTGATCAAACAATGCCGGGGATGACGGGGAAACAGTTGATTGCCAAGGCCTTGGCAATAAGACCGAGCCTGCCCATCATCCTCTGTTCAGGGTACAGTGAAATTATGAATAGAACTCAAGCCCAGACAACCGGGGGATACGTCTACCTGCAAAAGCCTGTGGCTATAAGAGACCTGCTTATCAAGGTTGCCGAGGCGTTCAACAAGACTGAGTGATGATGTTGAGGTTTTCTAACTGTCCTAGTCCTGGATATGGAGCACAATAAAAAGAGGGGAGTCAATTGACTCCCCTCTTTTTATATAAAGCATCTGCACAGTGGCGTGAGATCAGGACACTGCCGTTGCCTTATACTACAAATTAAACAGCAAATCGCTGTAGACCGGCACCGGCCAGAGATCAGCCGGCAGGATGGCCTCAAGCGCGTCGATGTCGGTACGCAGATCAACCATGGCGGGGAATACCTTGTCGCGGTAAGCAGCACCCTGCTTGTCCACTGCACTGATGGCTTGGGCCTTCAAGGTTTCCGCCTCCAGCTTGGCCACCTTCTTGCCTGCTGACTCAAGATGCTTGCCAACCTCTGCCAGCAACCCCTTTTGCACCGAGCCGTACTTGCCGGCTGCGGCCAGGGAGGCGCCAAGCTCTGCGACAAACTGGATGGCCGCCGGGATGAACTGGCGCTTGGTCATCTGGATGGCGGTCAGGGCCTCGATGTTGATGTGCTTGGCGTACTGCTCAACATAGATGTCGTAGCGGGAATGCAGCTCATCCTTGGAAAGCACGTTGTATTTGCCAAACAGTTTGATTGCCTTGGGGGTGACAAAGGCCTTGAGCGCATCCACGGTGTTGCGGGTGTTTGGCAGGCCGCGCTTTGCGGCTTCCTTGGCCCACTCGGCGGAGTAGTTGTTGCCGTTGAAGATGATCCGGCCATGTTTGGTCATGGCATCCTTGAGGATGGCTTGGATTTCCTTGTTCACGTCCTTGGCCTTTTCCAGACGGATGGCGATCTCTTCCAAGGCTTCGGCGGCAATGGTGTTCAGGGCCACGTTGGGGCCGGAGATGGACTGGGCGGAGCCAACCATGCGGAACTCGAACTTGTTGCCGGTGAAGGCAAAGGGTGAGGTCCGGTTGCGGTCGGTGTTATCCTTGGGCAGTTCGGGCAGGGAATCGACCCCGATCTTCAGGGTCTGGGCGCCGCCCTTCTTGGTGATCTTCTCGCCCTTGGCCAATTTTTCCAGCACGTCGGAAAGCTCCTGGCCCAGGAAGATGGAGATGATCGCCGGAGGGGCCTCGTTGGCGCCCAGGCGGTGATCGTTGCCGGAGCTGCCGCAGGTGGCGCGCAGGATGTCGGCATGGACGTCCACGGCCTTGATCAAGGCAGAGATGAAGACCAGGAACTGGGCGTTGTCCTCGGGGGTTTGGCCCGGCTCAAGCAGGTTGATGCCGTCATCGGTGGAGAGTGACCAGTTGTTGTGCTTGCCGGAGCCGTTGATTCCGGCGTAGGGCTTCTCGTGCAGCAGGCAAACCATGCCGTGGCGCAGGGCCACTTTCTGCATGGTTTCCATGACCAGTTGGTTGTGGTCGGTGGCCATGTTGGTGGTG
>JAPLJH010000010.1 GCA_026388695.1 Deltaproteobacteria bacterium
GACTACCCAACAAACAGTTCCCAATCAGGGGATGAACACGACTCCCGACATGGGTTTCATTCGGAGGATGACAATGGCAAAAGCGGCTCCCAAGGATATCACCAGCAAATATACCACCGGCCAGTTTCAGCAGATCACCGAGAAATGTGAGGGTTGCGAGCGCACAATTGAGGTCGAGACCGTGAAGTATTGCTCCACCTACGCAATGCCCGAATCCAAATGGCGTCTGGGGATTTGCAATTTTGCAACCCATGTGAAGCCCGAAATCAGCGTATCCACTCTCAAGATCAACCCCTTGAAGGCATCCAAACGCGCGGCCACGCAAGGCAAGAAAAAATAATACTCATCTCCTTCAAAAACAAAAAAAGCCCATCCGGATTCGGATGGGCTTTTTTTGTATGGTCAAGCCGAGGCCAATTACAATATCGCCTTGGGATACAGAGCACTCAACAACTTCTCGTCCTCCTTGATCTCATTGAATCTCTCGTAATCCTCCTGAAAATGAGCAGGCATCTCAGCACTCCCATTCACCCTCCCAGCGGCCTGAGCCAAAAGCTCCTCTGAACAATCATATACCGCCTGAAAAACCTTGTCGACCACAAGCTGCGGCGTCTTCTCATAGGGAGGCGGAGCCTTGGTGATGGCGATGACCGCCTGCAACACCGTGGGCTCGGCAACGCACCTAAAAAGATCGGGGACATCATAAATATCGGCAGCACCCAACATTTTCTCGATGGTGCTACCACTCAACGAATGCAACAGCCTACGAACCCGCGCCAGATTTCCTGCCCCGTCCGGTGCCATGAACAGTTTGATGTATGGCATGATTTCCTCGGGGGTCAGAGCACCTTTCCGAAAAGAGGATTCAAGCCAGCGTAGCTGCATTTCCGGACTTCTCGCCACAAATGGCAGGTATTTCTCATACCATTTCCGTTTTTTCACCACTGTACTTCCCCTGATCCTGCAACCGTGCTTCCCAGTCCTTCCCCCACTCGAAAGAACCAAGCTTCCCGTTTAATGGACTGTGAACCATCATGACCACATTTCCCACTCCTTACCCCCACCGGCTGCCTCCGGCAAGTTATTTTGTCCTGGCCCCACATTTTCTTCTTGCTCCCAACCCACGCCCTGCAACTTTTTCGAGAATTGCACAAAAAAATCCGGTTCAGAACTATCTGGCCGGATTTTTTTCTTCATGAGCAGAGGAAGCTGTGACTATCAGAACAATTGCAAGAAGCTGAGACAGCCGCCCCCAGTTTTCTTAGGACTGTCCCCTGTCTGACTCGCGCAGCCCCCGGCTCCCGTCAATACTCCCACACAGACCAGCACGGCGGCGATTTTCACCCCGCGCAACCATAAATTTCTCATCTTTTGCATGACTCTCCTCCTTTCGAGTAAAAGTACCGTCCTTCCCTATCGCCTTGTACAAACAGCTGCCACACGCGCGGCCTCTCAAGGTAGCGCAGACCTGGGGCAAATTCAAATCGAAAAAAAAAGCGATTGCCGCCTCGGACAATCGCTTTCTCCTATCCAAAAGCATTGAATTTAACGGCGATCCCC
>JAPLJH010000060.1 GCA_026388695.1 Deltaproteobacteria bacterium
GTTTGACGTGGCCGTTGACCTGCGAAAAAGCTCCCCCTTCTTTGGCAGATGGGTTGGCGAGATCCTCTCGGCGGAAAACAAGAAGATGCTCTGGGTGCCGCCGGGTTTTGCCCATGGTTTTTACGTGTTGAGTTCCGAGGCAGAATTTGTCTACAAGTGCACGGAACTGTATGCCCCGGAGCATGAATGTTGCATCCACTGGGATGATCCAGCGCTGGGTATCGTCTGGCCGTTGTTGGCTCAGGCACCCCTGCTTTCGGCCAAGGATTTGGCCGGGGTCTCGCTGGCCGAGGCGGAGTTGTATTCATGAGGGTATTGCTTGTCGGCGGCAACGGCCAACTGGGCAGGGAGCTGCAGTACTGCAAGCCGGCCGATATGGAGCTGCTGGCCTTGGCTTCAGCGGAGCTTGATCTTCGGGAGCCGGAAGAGGTGACAGCCAGGGTGAGTGGATTTCAACCCCAGGTGGTCATCAATGCTGCCGCCTATACTGCGGTGGATCGGGCGGAAAGCGAGCGGGAGGCAGCCTTTGCCGTGAACGGTCAGGGCGCGGTAAACCTTGCCCAAGCGGCCCGCACGGTGGGCGCATATTGTATTCAGGTCTCCACGGATTTTGTATTTGACGGCGTGCAATCCCATCCTTATCTGTCTACGGACCGGACAAACCCCCTGGGGGTATACGGGGCCAGCAAGCTGGCTGGTGAACAACAGGCTTTGGCAGCCTACCCGGAAGGGGTAGCTGTTGTCCGTACCGCCTGGCTCTATTCCACTTTCGGCAATAATTTTGTCACCACCATGCTGCGGCTCTTGGCCGAGCGAGAAAGCATAGGGGTGGTGGCGAATCAGGTTGGCACCCCAACTTGGGGTCGGGGGCTGGCCGAGGCTCTCTGGCAGATGTGTAGGGTGCAGCCAAAGGGAATCTGGCATTGGACCGATGCTGGGGTGGCGAGCTGGTATGATTTTGCCGTGGCCATCCAGGAAGAAGGGCTTATTTGTGGGCTGCTTGACAGGGAGATTTCCATCCTGCCCATCAATACCGTTGATTATCCTACCCCGGCCAAGCGGCCAAGTTACAGCGTGCTGGATAAGGCCGAGACCTGGGCGGCCCTGGGAATGACGTCGCCTCACTGGCGTGTTGCCCTGCGGCGGATGTTGCTTGAATACAAGGAGAACCGTGGTGCATAAGCTGTTGGTTACCGGCGGGGCCGGTTTTATTGGGGCCAATTTCGTCCATTATTGGCTGGCCCACTATCCCCAGGATCGGGTGGTGGTGCTTGATGCCCTGACCTATGCCGGGAATATGGCCAGCCTTGCCGGGTGCCTGGCACAGGATAATTTTCGTTTTGTCCACGGCGACATTGGGGACCAGGATCTGGTCGAAACCCTGCTGGCCGAAGAGGGCCTTGACACCGTGGTCAACTTTGCCGCTGAATCCCATGTGGACCGCTCCATTCACGGCCCGGCCCCCTTTGTCACCACCAACGTGGTCGGCACCCATAGCCTGCTCATGGCGGCGAAGAAGGTTTGGCTGGGCGGCGGACGGTCGCACCGGTTTCATCATGTTTCCACGGATGAGGTCTACGGCTCGCTCACCTCGGAGGAGCCGCCTTTCACGGAAACCTCCGCCTATGCCCCCAACTCGCCTTATTCGGCGAGCAAGGCTGCCTCCGACCATCTGGTGCGGGCGTACCACCACACCTACGGGCTTGAGGTTAGCACCAGCAACTGCTCGAACAACTATGGTCCCTACCAGTTTCCGGAAAAGCTGATTCCGCTCATTATCCTCAATATCCTGGAGGCGAAACCGTTGCCCATCTACGGCGACGGCCTGAACATCCGTGACTGGCTCTATGTGGAGGATCATTGCCGGGGCATCGATCTGGTTTTGCAAAAAGGTAGGGTCGGAGAGGTGTACAATATCGGGGGCAACAACGAATGGCGCAATATCGAGATCGTCCGGCTGGTCTGCGGACTGGTTGATGAACAGCTCGCCGCTTCCGAGGCCTTGCGGCAGCGCTTCCCGCGCTCTCCGGTCTGCCTGGGACACACGGCGGAATCTCTTATCACCTATGTCAAGGATCGGCCCGGCCACGATCGGCGCTATGCCATCGATGCTGCGAAAAGTCGAAGCGAGCTGGGTTATGCCCCTTTGGAATCCTTTGAGACCGGGATCAGAAAGACCATTGACTGGTACCTGGCCAATGAGACATGGTGGCGGGGCGTGATGAATGGCAGCTATCGGGATTGGTTGGAAAAGCAGTATGACTAGTGAAAAGCTGCCACTCTCCGTGGCCATCATCACTAAGAACGAGGAGGACCGCCTGCCCGAGTGTCTGGCCAGCGTTGCCTTCGCCGCGGAGGTGGTGGTGGTGGACTCCGGTAGCACGGACAGAACCGTGGATATTGCCAGTGAATTCGGTGCGGTGGTGCATGTTGAGTCCTGGCAAGGGTTTGGCCGCCAAAAGCAGTTGGCCATTGACCGCTGCCGTCACGACTGGGTGCTGGTGCTGGATGCCGATGAGCGGGTCGGGGCGGAGACACAGGCGGAGATCGGAGAGGCGTTGGCCACGGGAACGTGTGTTGCCTACAGTTTCCCCCGCAAGAATTACTTCTGTGGCCGATGGCTGAGGCATGCCGGTTGGTGGCCGGACCGGGTTGTTCGCCTGTTTAAAAAGGATGCTGCCAGGATGTCCGCGCGTTCGGTGCACGAATCTCTGGAGGTGCATGGCCCGGTCGGGGTGCTGCGCCATCCCTTGATCCATTATGCCAATAAAGGGTTGGAACAGACCCTGAGCAAGGTAAACCACTATTCTTCCGCCGGGGCAAATGAGCTGTTTGTCCAAGGAAAAACAGCTTCGGCAGCCAAGGCGCTGCTTCGGGCAGCCTGGGCTTTTTTGCACGGCTATATCCTCCGGGGTGGTTTTCTCGATGGAGGAGAAGGCCTTGTCATGGCTGTTTCCGATTTTATGAACGTATTTTTCAAGTATGCCAAGCTGCGTGAGCTGCGGAAGCAAAAAGAAAAAGACACACTGTCTTGATCCGGGTTCCGTGAATATTCTCATTGTTAAAACCAGCGCCATCGGCGACGTCATTCATACCCTGCCCGCCCTGAATGCCCTTCGCCGCAAATACCCGGAAGCCAGGATTGATTGGCTGGTGGAAGAGGCTGCGGCCGATTTGATCATCGACCACAAGGCCCTTGATACCGTACTGGTCTCACGACGCAAGGCTTGGGCCCGGGATTTGAAACAAGGGCGGGTACGGGCAGCCTGGGGAGGATTCGCTGACTTTGTTAAAGAGTTGCGGGCCACGGAATACGACCTGCTTATTGATTTTCAAGGGCTGCTGAAAAGCGGGATTTTTGTCGGCCTTGCCCGAGCCAAAAGGAAAGTTGGCTTCGGCAGGGGCATGGAGCATGCAGAATGCAGCTACATCTTCCTCAACGAGCCTGTTTCGCCGGTGAATATGGACCAGCATGCAGCCATCCGGGAATTGTTGCTGCTCAAGGCTATCGGGATTGAGAGCGAGGAGGTTGTTTTTGCTCTGCCCATTGGCGAAGAACAACGGGAAAAGATCGGACAATTGCTTGCGGCAGAAGGAGTCGATCCGGTCAAGCCGCTGGTGGCGATCAATCCCATGACCACCTGGGAAACCAAGCACTGGCGTAACGAGCGGTTTGCTCGGGTTGCGGACCATCTGCTGAATAAAGGCATGACGGTTGTTTTCAGTGGTGGACCGCAGGACGTTCTAGGCATAGACGAGATTCGTGCCGCTATGACGGGCAAGGCCGCGAGCCTGTCAGGCAAAACAACCCTGAAAGATCTGGCCGCGTTGTATGAAAGGGTAAATGTGCTTATTACCACCGATACAGGCCCCATGCATCTTGCCGCCGCTGTGGGCACCCCTGTGGTCGCCCTGTTTGGCCCGACTGCGCCCTGGCGGACCGGGCCTTTCGGCTCTGGCCACAAGATACTGCGGGCGGAGATTGCCTGCAACCCTTGCCTGAAGAGGCATTGCGCCGTGGGGCATGAATGCATGGATCGGATCACTGTGGATCAGGTGGTGCAGGCGGCGCTGGCTGTGCTCAAGGGCGGGAGCTGATCGCATGGATATCTCCATCGTTATCGTCAACTGGAACACCAGGGAGTTGTTGCTGGATTGCCTGGCCTCGGTGTATGCCACGGTCAGGGATGTGCGCTTTGAGGTGTTCTTGGTGGACAACGCTTCAAGCGATGGCAGTGTTGAGGCGGTACGGGAGCAGTATCCGCAGGTCAATATCATTCAGAATGAAAAGAACCTCGGTTTTGCCGCAGCCAACAACAAGGCTTTGCGGATTATGCAGGGGAAGTATGCGCTACTGCTCAACACCGACACGGTATTGACGGAAGGAGCCCTCGCAACACTGCTGAGATACATGGAAAACCATGAGGAAGTCGGCATGGCCTGCGCCCAATTGCTCAATGCCGACGGTACGAAGCAGAATTCCATTGCCAATTTTCCGAGTCTGTTGGGCCTTCTCTGTAATGAAACTGTGCTGCGTCTGCTGTTCCCAGGAAGATTTCCCAGCAAAAGACAGGAATACCGGGCGCCCATTGAGGTAGAGTCCTGCATCGGCGCCTGCCTTATGGTGCGCAAGGCGGTCATGGATGCAGTGGGGCTGCTGGATGAGCGTTATTTTTTCTTCATGGAAGAGACGGACTGGGCGTTTGCCATGCATAAGGCAGGCTGGAAATCTTGCTTTGTCCCGGGTGCCCATATTTACCATTTGCAGGGGCAAAGCGCCGGGCATAATGTTCGGGCCAGGATCATGTTTTACCGGGCGCGGTATCAATATTTTCGCAAGTGGTTCCCCCAGACTTGGCCCCTTCATGGTTTTTTGATTGTGGTGCGCCTGCTTATCAACGTCCTGTTGAACGGCATTGGCCTGGTTGTGACCTTGGGGCTGCATGGGGGGATCCGGGGAAGACTGGCGCTTTATCTGCAACTGCTCTCTTGGCATTTACGTGGTTGTCCTTGATACCTTTATGAATATGCCCTTGATTATAGGTCAGACAACAATAGCAGGATCACCGCGCAGCATTTTGCTGATTCAGCTTGGCGATATCGGTGATGTTGTCCTGACTTTGCCCTGTATCAGAGCCTTGCGGGAGACTTATCCACAGGCGCGGATTATTGTGGCGGCATGGGATAAGGCGGCAGAATTGTTGGAAGATTGTCCCTGGCTTGATCAGGTTATTGTGGTCACGAAGCGGTCCCGGTCGTTTTTTTTTGAAACCTCTCTCCAGATTGATTTTTTCCGCAAACTGCGAAGCCTTCATTGTGATTTGGCCATTGATCTGCGAACCGGAACCCGTGGGGCCATAATGGCTTTTTTGTCGGGCGCTGGCCAAAGAATCGGTTTTTTTGCCGATGATGGCACGTTGTGGCGTAATCGGCTCTTCACCAGCCTGTTGAGACGCGATTACACCCCTGACCTGCATGTTGCCGACTATCTTCTTTGTTTGCTCGAACCATTTGGGATTGCCACCGAACAGAGAATCCCGGAGCTTGCCGTTGCGGTGGATAAACAGGAAAAAATCCGGGGTCTTTTTGAAGAGGCGGCGGTTCCCCAAGATAAAAAGATTGTTGCGGTGCAGCCGTTTTCCCTGTGGCAGTATAAGGAATGGGGCAAGGAGAAGTATGTCGCCCTCATCCGGTGGCTGGTGGCAGAATACGGGGTGGCTGTGATTGTCACCGGATCTGTTGCGGAAAGGGAGCGGGCTGAGGGAATTGTCCGAAGATGTGGCGCGGGATGCTATAATTTTGCCGGGAAGACCTCTATCGCAAGCTATGCGGCATTGTTACAGAAATGCCAGTTTTTTATCGGGGTCGATAGCGCCGGGCTTCACATTGCTGCAGCAGTGGGAACGCCGACCGTCGGTATTTTTGGGCCGTCTTCTCCGGTGTCGTGGGCACCGGTTGGTAGGCAACACTTGGTGGTTCAGAAAGATTTCCCTTGCTTGCCGTGCCGGGAGAAGGGGTGCGACAACAGGGAGCAGAGCAGATGTCTCGATGAACTGCCACTGCAGGAGGTTGTCGCACCGCTCTCTGTCCATCTCAAGCAAGGCTATTGGTTTTGAGTAGGTCGGGTGCTGGGGGGCGGCGTTTTGTGGGGCATTTTCCGAGGGGTGGTTCTGCTTTGGACTCAGAGGATATGCCGATGAATCTGGATGTGATAAAAAAAGATAGGGAAAGAATATTTTCTTTCTTGATGGCAACGGTGTCGGTGCTCCTCGGGATTTATGTTTTTTTGATTCCGATCCCACATGCAACGACAATCAAGGAAATCTGCTATTATTTGGCTGTCGTGCTTGTTTTTGTTCTGGTGTGGTTCCGGAGGATATTTTTCCACCATCACACACCATTGGTAGTTCCAGCCGTTATTTTCCTCTCCTGGTGCGTTTTTGGGGTCTTCTTTGCAATAAACAGAGAAAATAGTCTGCATGATCTGTATGTGCATTTTCTGAAATATATCTTTCTGTATTTTATGCTGGTATTTTTTTTCTCTTCTTTAAATAAATTATCTATTCTCTCCAGATTAATAGTTGTTTCTTCCGCAATTCTCTTTTTTTGCTGTCTGTACTATTACTATGTCGTGCTCGGCAGGTCGTTTTCGGAGAGGTATGGCTTAGGCTTTCGGGAGCTACCAACCAATCAGGCTGGAATTTTTGCCCTATTTGCCATTAGTCTCGGAGTGCATAATATCTCCCAGGCAAAGAGATGGGGGGAGAAAATATTTTTCTCCTGCTGTATTCTTCCTGCCCTCGTCATAGTTCTCCTGGCGCAAACCCGCAGTGTACTGCTGGCTTTGCTTGTTTCCGTAGTAGTAGTTTTTTTCTCAAGGAAAAAGCTCTTGTTTGGGATACTTCTGATGTTGGGCTGCATTGTGGCTGTGAGCCCTGTTGCTGAAAGATTTAAAACCAATCTTTCGGGAATTCATAGAGTTAAAATGGGGTTGATAGCCTGGGAAGTGGTGAAGGATTACCCTCTGACCGGGATAGGGTTTGGCATGCGAACCTTTGGCGATAATCTGGATTTACAAAGCTATAATGCCAAGCTGCCGGAAAAATTCCAAAGTCAGGAGATTGTCCCGGATCCCCATAATATGTATACTGATATTGCTGTGCGAACCGGGATTCCAGGCCTTATCTTTTTCTGCTGGTTCATTTTCACTTTTTTCAGGATGGTACGGGCACTCGGACAGGATAGCGCGAGTGACGGGATTGCGCCATGGTCAGTGGCTATCTTTGTTTCGGGGTTGTCTTTTTTTATAATTGGATTTTTTGAGCCTGTTTTTAGTCATTATGCCGAGTCGGTTCTCTGCGTGATCCTTGCCATGGGGACAATATTGTGGCGGCTCCACGAAGACCGAAAAGCCTTAGGGTGCCATAGATTGTGAAAAAACCGAGCGGGGGAAAAAAGAAGATTGCGGTTGTTATCCCGAAATATGGATTGGTAGGGGGAGGTGAGCAGTTCGTCTCGCAATTGACGGAAAAGATTGCCTTGAACCCCCGCTATGATGTTCATGTATTTGCTAATAAGTGGAAGGCTGTTTCAGGCAAGGTCTCCTTTCATTTTGTTCCATTGCTCCGATTTCCGCGATTTCTGACCACCGTAAGTTTTGCCTTTTTCGCTAATGTCGCTATTGCCCGTCAGGATTTCGATCTCATCCACACCCATGACCGGATATTCCATGCAGATATCTTTACCATGCATGGGGTTCCGCATCGGTTTTGGGTTCGGGAGGTTCGAAAAAAAAGGATGAGCCTTTTTGATCGCGTAACTGCATGGGTTGAACGGAGATTGATCGCCGATCAAAGGTGCAGATTTTTGTTGCCTGTGTCGACGCTGGCCATGGAGAAATTTCGTCAGGAGTTTGCCGTTGCATCAACTCGGGTGAAAGTCATCCATCCCGGGATCGAGTTTGCACGATTTAACTTGCCAAATCGTGCTGAGAAGCGGGCGCAGATACGGAAGAAGTTTGGGCTGTGTGCTGCTGATTTTCTTGTGTTGTTCGTGGGAATGAATTTTGAACTCAAGGGGCTGGATACCGTAATCTTTGCGCTTGCGAAGGCAAAGGAAAAACTGCCGGGCAAGGCCATGAAATTGCTTGTTGTGGGGAAAGGCGATCAGGGCAAATACCGGAAGATCGCCGATGACCTTGGGGTTGGCGAGGATGTTATTTTTGCCGGGGTGCAGGCTGAAGGCATCGAAGAAATATATGCGGCCTCGGATGTCTGTGCGTTGCTGTCCGGGTTTGACACCTTTGGCATGACCGTCTTGGAGGCCATGGCCGCCTCGCTCCCTGTCATTATCAGCACGCAGGTGGGGGCTAAGGACATAGTAACGGATGGTGAGCAGGGTTTTATCGTTGCCAAGGATGACGCGGAAACCGTGAGCGCTTACCTCGTGTCGTTGTGTGATGAGCCTCGGAGGGAAAGAATGGGCCGGGCTGCAATGCAGCAAGCGGCGCAGTATTCCTGGGATGCGGTTGCGGGAAAGGTTGTTACGATTTACGAGAAGATATTGTCCGCAGGCCCCTGAGGCAATAGTCCATGAAAGTCCCTGAAGTTTCCGGGATCAGGTTGATTTTGGCGCGTTTTCCAGTGCCGTGCCCTTGCCGAGCCAACCTGTCAATGTGCGAGACGATCATTGGGAAGATATTGTATCGGTTCAATACGGCGTCTCGAGATTCCTGAATTTCCTTGCGGGATTGCTCGTAGCGATTGCTTCCGAGGCAGTCTTCGATGATGGCAATGGCTTTTTGTGGTTGCAGGAGGTCGATTCTCGTAAGGGACTTTGGAGTAAAATATTTTTCGATATTGGGGCAGCCAGCGTAGATGGGATGGCAGTCGGCCAGAAACGGATCGGATATTTTCTCCGTCCAATAGTCGTTGACCGCGCAATTCTCAATGGCAATGTGATATTTGTAAGGCGCAAGGGCGTCCCACTTGTCCTCTATCTCTCTTATCCCCCGTCCGAACACATCAATTCTGTCTCCGAAATGATTTTGCAGCGTGTTGACAAAGGCGAGGCGAAGCCGATGCCCATCGCTGAAGGACTTGGTGGAAGAGATGACAGACAGTTCTTTTGTCTTCTTATAATGGGTAATGGCGGAGAGTTCGTCGTAATCCTTTGACCAGGCAAGATTCACATGGTTTTTTTGCCGTCGGCCAACGTGCCAGGGCAGTCCTGGCTGGTCGATGATTGTTCGGGGATGCTTGAGATCAGTGCGGCAGGTGATGACCAGGGCGAATTGTTTTAGGAATTCCGGTCGGTATTGCTTCAGGGTTGGGGGTTCTCCTGTGATGAGAATCGTGTTTTCGCGCGGGCAATAGGCTGATTCGCCTTTCGGGAGTCCCTCTAAAACCACCCAGTAATCACATCCTTTTTTTTCTTGGCCCAAGATGAAGGTGTAATCGCCCCAGACTCCTTGCTGGAGAGGAGTTTGTCGTGCTATAGGCCAATCCGAGCATGAAAGTTTTACAGTAATCATGGTTGTGTGGTCCGGAGTGTTCTGTCCACAGAAAGTGGCTTTAGATACGGGTCCATGCTTCGGGAAGAAGATCTTCCGTGTTGAACGATGGAGAATTGAACCAACGTTTTGGCGCGTAGACAATTGTATCCTGATGCTGGCCTAACCATGCTCCCCACCAGGAAAAACTGCTGTTGGCAATGATATGATGCCTGCACTGGCTCATCAGGCGTAAATCTTCATAATTTTTTTTAGGGCCGTTATGGCCGATGAAGGTGGCTGGGTGTGTCATTTTTAAATTTTTTTCTGCCCATTCAGGATCATCGCTGAAGATGAAAAAACAGGGGTGAGGAACTTTTTTGGTAAGATTCTCAAGACAACGCTCATAATACTCAAGATCGCAAGTTCCATGGATCGTATTGGTCTTCGCGTCTGTAACATAATCACCACGGCGAACGTGTAGGCTGACTGATTCACAGGAAGTTATTTGCTGCGCTAATTCCAGATTCGTGCCTGTTTGAGGCAATTTCACCGTAAATTCATTTCTGATAATATCCGCTATACCTGAAAAATATTTTTCGCTCTGCCAATAGCCGTCCAAGAATACGGAGTCAGGCATAGCGAGTATTTCAGGGTCGAAGTGGTACTGTTTCTCCCGGATATGGGTTATGCCGAGTTTGCTTGGCCGTCGCAGAAGTTTTTTGAATTTTTTCTTCAAAGAGCTTGATTCAGGTTCTTTGAAGAGCTTCACCTCTTCCGGGGTTGCAAAGAGTTCTTTTGTGTTAAAGGCGGACAACCCATAGTCGTGCAGACTGTAAACCTTGAATTCCGATATATCCAGCTTCAAAACGGTGTTGTGGGTCGCCGCAAGTTGTCTGCCGGCTGCATACTGAAACATCTGGTTCCCCAGCCCACCTATTATTCTAACGACGATCATTTTGAAAGAGCCGCAATTGGTTTGAGTTTTTTTGATATTTTTCTGCAAAATCTGTTCAGGAGACGAGGCCCGGCACGATAGAAATCCATTTCGTCCCGACAGAGATCCGCATAGTATTTTTTTTCTGGAGCGGCAAGCGGACTAGGAGCACCAGGCATGCCTTGTAGGGCCGCAGAATATATTTTT
Organism: Deltaproteobacteria bacterium; assembly: GCA_026388695.1. Taxonomy (GTDB): domain Bacteria; phylum Desulfobacterota; class Desulfobulbia; order Desulfobulbales; family Desulfurivibrionaceae; genus Thiovibrio. Next base: position 10,635 of record JAPLJH010000060.1, read on the forward strand.
GCTCTGAGTTGGTACTTTGCTTTGCGGTCCATTTTTTTTGCATAGTACGTGGGAGCGGTCTCTCGATAGATCAACAAGGGATTCGCCAACATCCAGGTTTCGCCTAGGGCCCCAAGGCGAAGCCACAATTCGTAATCCTCCCCGACCGGGGGAGTAAGGCTTTCGTTGAATGGTCCCGCCTGGATGAGACTTTCCCGTCTGGTTAGAACCGAGGAGATAATGAACACATTCTCCTGCGCAAGCTTCTCATAGGGGATCAGGCCAAAGAAGATTTTCTGATGGTATGCGGGAGCGTCTTCTTTGGCACCGATTCCATCCCAACGGAAGGCGTTGGTGCCGAGAAGAACGCACGCCTTGTTGTGCGCAAGAAATTCCATTTGTCTTTCCAGCTTTTCAGGAAGCCAGAGGTCATCATCATCGAGAAAGGCGACAAACTGGGCAGAGCCTTGGCGAATTACTCGATTTCTGGGGGCGGCAGGGTAGCCGACATGCCTGCTCGGCAAATAAATAAAACGCCTGTCCGTCAGAAAAGGCCTGACAGCATCTCTGATTTCAAGGCTGTCTCCATCTTCCGCAATCCAGCAGAGCCAGTCTTCATAGGTCTGGGATTGGACACTTTTCAGTGCTTCAGACAGGAGAGAGGCCCGATTATAGGTGGGGATGATAATATCGACGGTCATTGTTCAACAAACTGCATGGTGTACAGCATGTGGTAAATGCCATTTTTCGCCAGCAGCGCCTCATGGGGGCCTTCTTCCTCGATCAGGCCATCCTTGATGACGATGATCCGGTCAGCGTTTTTAATGGTGGAGAGCCGGTGCGCGATTATGAAAGTGGTTCTGCCCTTCATCAGGTTTTCCAAGGCGATTTGTACCTCGCGTTCAGACTCTGTATCAAGGGCCGAGGTTGCTTCATCCAGGATGAGGATGGGTGCGTCCTTTGCCAGGGCTCTGGCGATGGAGATGCGTTGCTGCTGACCCCCGGAAAGTCTTGCCCCGGACTCGCCGATGATTGTCTCAAACCCTTCGGGCAGCTCATTGATGAAATCCAGGGCGTGCGCAGCTCTGGCAACGGCAGTCAGTTCTTCCTCGGATTTTTCTAGGTCGCCGTAGGCGATATTGTTGCGTATCGTGTCATTAAAAAGAATGGTCTGTTGGGTGACTATGGCGATTTGGCTACGCAGGGATTTCATGGTCACATTGCGAATGTCCTGGCCATCAATGGAAATTTCTCCCTTGGTAACATCAAGGAAGCGGGGAATGAGATTAGCAAGGGTCGTCTTGCCCCCACCACTGGTGCCAACCAGGGCAATGACCTCGCCCGGGGTTACGGTGAGGGTTATCCCTTTTAATATTTCCGTGGTGCCATCGTAGCTGAAGCGGACATCTTTGAAGGCGATTTCTTTTTTAATCGGCGGCAAGTCAATGGCTCCCGGCTTGTCGGCGATGTCCGGTTTGATGTCGAGTATGTTGAACACGCGGGTGGCTGCGGCAAGACCATGCTGGATGGGATTGTTGACCTTGCTTATATTTTTGATTGGTTCATAGACCATGATGAGCGCGGTGAGAAAGGAAAAAAAGGTGCCTGGCGTCGAGTGCCCGTTGAGAACTTGGTTTCCGCCATACCACATGATCAGGGCGATACCGATTCCGCCCAACAGTTCCATCAGCGGGTGATTAATGCTTTTTAACTGCACGTCTTTCATGGCGATGCGGAAGAGTTTCCCCGCTCTTTCTGAGAATCGTTTGTACTCATATGCTTCCATGCCAAAGGCTTTGACGATCCGGTTTCCTTGGATGGTTTCCTGGAGGATGTTGGCGATGGATGCGGTGGTGCGTTGACCGCTGAAGCTGAGTTCGCGGAATTTTTTGCCGAATCGATAAATCGGGAGGCTGGCAAGAGGAAGGAAAACAAGGGACATCAGGGCAAGTTTCCAGTCTTGGTAGAAAAGAACGGTTAGCAATCCAAGGGCCTGGAAAAGATCCTTCAAGGTTCCGACAAGGGACGAAGACACAGCGCCCTGCATGAGCGTAACATCCGAAATAATCCTTGAGATAAGCTCTCCGGTCGGGGTTTTGGCGAAGAAGGAGAGGGGAAGATTCTGAATATGGTCATAGATTTTTTTGCGCAGATCAAGGATAACGCCCTGGCCAACCCGTTCCATGAAGTATGAATAGCAATAATAGAAAATCCCCTTGACCAGAAAGAGCAGCATCAGGGCAAGCGGCAGCAGGTTGAGCATCAACCGGTCTTTCTTGAAGAAAATTTCGTCGAGAAGCGGTTTGACCATGTAGGCTTGCAACGCGCTCAAGCCGGCAACTGCGACCATGCTGACCATTGCCAGGATAAGCCGGTTCCGATACGGTTTGATGAGCGGGATGATTCGGAAAATGATTGTTTTATTTGGCATGTTTGGCCGTTCTGTTAGGGTAATGTTCAGTTTGCGTGTGGGTGATTCTTTTTCCAGAGAAAGGCGGTCGTGCAAATCGTCTCCATATCCTGGTGGATCGGTTTCCAAGGAAAGAGTTTTCTGATTTTTTCGGTTGGCGATCAGTGGGGGAGGATCGCCTTCCCTGCGTCCAGCTGAAACAATTTCGAAATCAATCTACTTGTCCGGCGCACAATGTCTCGGAGAATCCCCCCCCTCCAGATGCGCCTGCGCGGGAACAGCCCAACGGTTTCCTGAGTAGAAATTGTCAACCACCACCACATTGCAGCCGGCATTGACAAGCTGTCGGCTCGTGTGGGAACCGATATAGCCGGCTCCTCCGGTGACGAGAACATTCCGGCAGTTTAAGATATTCGGGGTGTTCATGGTGATTTTTTCACGGGGGAGGTGGCGTTCCTGCGCGTTTTCTCAGGAAAAATTTTGGCTTACAGGCCATCTCCTGGGCAATATGGAAAGGATTGGGACAGTGTAAAAATAATCGCAATTACTACTATGATCCTCAACTGTTTGTCAAACAAATGTTGGTAAATGTCGGCAGAGGGGGGAGATCAAAGAGCATTTATCAGCTCGGTGCTCAAATATCTCTCCCCTGTGTCGCAGAGGGGAAAGACGATCTGCTTGCCCCGGTTTTCCGGGCGGAAGGCGATCTGCATGGCGGCCCAGGCATTGGCGCCCGATGAAATCCCACAGAGGATGCCTTCTTCCTTGGCGATTCTGCGGGCGGTTTCCATGGCTTGCTCGTTGGTTACCGTGATGATTTCATCGATGATCTCTCGGTTGAGTATCTTGGGAATAAAGCCTGCGCCGATGCCCTGAATCTTGTGGGGGCCTGGGTTTCCTCCGGATAAAACCGGAGACGCGGCAGGCTCCACTGCCACCACATACAGAGATGGTTTCTGCGCTTTGATCACCTCACCAACTCCGGTGATGGTGCCGCCAGTGCCCACCCCGGCCACAAAAATGTCGATACCGCCGTCCGTGTTCTCCCAGATCTCTTTGGCCGTGGTCCGGCGATGAATCTCCGGGTTTGCCGGGTTGGTAAACTGGTTGGGCATGAAGCTGTTTGGGGTTTTGGCGAGAAGATCTTCCGCCCTGGCAATCGCCCCTTTCATTCCTTCACTGCCTGGGGTGAGAACCAGTTCGGCACCCAGGTGCTTGAGGAGGGTCCGACGTTCCAGGCTCATGGTTTCCGGCATGGTCAGAATAAGCCGGTATTTCCGGGCGGCACAGACAAAGGCCAGGGCGATGCCGGTGTTGCCGCTGGTTGGTTCGATGATGGTGGTTGTTGGCTTAAGTAGCCCCTGCGCCTCGGCGGCGTTGATCATGGCCAGACCGATGCGATCCTTGACGCTACCCAAAGGGTTCTGGAATTCCAGCTTGGCGAGCAGCGACGCCTCTAGTCCCGCCCCGAGCCGAGACAGTCTGACTATTGGAGTGTTGCCTATGATTGCGGTGATGTCAGGGGAGATTCGTGGCATGGGGCATCCTCCTGCAATGAATTGGGGAAAAAGCGTTTTTCTAGGTTTTGGTTGTTGAAAAAATCGGGGTGGGTTTTGTTCACCGTGGAAAAAAGATTACAAAAATGGGGTGAGCACCTCACAATCTCGGCAGATATTCATTTTTCCCTTCCAGTTTTTTTGGGCCTTGCACTCGCAAATGGTGCCGTTGATGAACCAACATAATTCTCCGGCCTGAAATTCCCAGGCCGGACATTGCTCCCGCCTTTCCTGGGGGCATTTTTTTACCTCCCAGCAAGGGGCGGGACTACAGCTGTCTTTTTGTTGCTGGCGGGAGAGCAGAAAGAAGACCTGCCGTTCGACGTGGGGGGGGACGGAACGCCAGCCCTGTTCGTAGCCTTGGATGGCCTTTATCGATGAGCCGAGAAGCTCGGCAAGTTGTTTTTGGGTCTTGCCAAGTTTCTTGCGCACCAACAAAAAATTCTGTTTGTCCATGGGTGGCTCCTGGCAGAAGAAACAAGAGAGGTGTGTTGATTGCTCCGATATTAGTACCACGGAGTGGTAGGCAATTGTCAAGGGGAGAATGCTTTGTTTATTGTCGTTACGAAGGCCGGGCTTGTCACAGTGTCCGCTGGCAATGAAAGTTCCGCTGGAGAGGGTTCTGGGGGGGCAGGGTTTCCGTCAGCTTAGGCGGACCCAGCGACCGGAAGAATCTTTGGAAACGGTGACTTGGTTGGAGCGGCCTTTTTGGATTTTTTCCAGGCCGTCGCGCATGGCTTTGGAGTAGTTTTCACAAATGCCGATGCTCCTATCCACAAGGGCAAGGGCCTCATCCTGACCAAGATCGAGGATGCCGCCAAATTTGTAAATGAGATCGGTAAGTTCAAGTTTGGTTCCGTTGAAAAACGCGGAGGTCAGCTCGTTGCTGAAAACAACAAGGTTCTGGAGAAAAAGAAAAGAGTCCCGGTTCTTTTCGGGCTTTGGAGGCTCTGTATCCATGCAGTCGACAATTCTTTTTGAAAAATTCCAGAAGGTCGAAATTTCCCGGCCAATCTGGCTGTAAGTCAACCCTTTGAGTACAAGGCGGTTCGAATGATCCTCCGAGTATCCCTTTTGCATGTGCTGTTCAACGGCCTGATACTGGGCAGGCAGATAGACCAGGACCACAAGTTTCCCCAGTTTGTGCAGCAGGCTGCAAACGTATGCCTCTTCTGCGGAAATGCGGCTTTTTTTTAGTTCACAGTAGATTCTGCTTTGGGTGGCGCTGATGAGGGACATGGTGAAAATCCCGGCAATTTCGTCTTTTTCGGTGCCGGTCCGTGTGAATTCCTCAAACAGGGCCATGGTGGCGGCCAGTTGGCGCAGGGTGTCGAAACCAACTACCGTAATGGCTCGCGATATGGTGCTAACTGGGGTTCCCCGCGAATAGTAGGCGGAGTTCACCACCTGCAAAATCCTGGTGGTGAGTGAATAATCTTTGAGGATGGTGTTGGCTACTTCTTGGGCAGTGACGCGGCTGCTGCTCAGCATTGAGATGAGTTCCGTCACATGTTCCGACATGGCTGGCAAAGAATCCATGTTGACCATGGCAAATATTTCCAGCAGTCGTTGGCGGGTCTGATTGTCTTGTGGTTCTGTCATGTGAACTCAGCGGTGGCTTGAAGAATGTGAACTTATTGTATCTCGACTGTATCTTGCCCACCCTAAAATGTTTTCTTGGCTTTCGCAAGTCTATTGAGGGTTCATCCCTGCTTCACCGTGAGGCTGCCCAGGGGAATTTTGCCATGGGATTACTGATTTGGTAAGCGTCGGTATTGGATGGCCTCGGCAAGGTGGCTTGACAGGATGCTGGGGCTTTCTTCCAGGTCGGCAATGGTTCTGGCTATCTTCAGAATGCGGTGATACGCCCTTGCGGAAAGGCCCAGCCGGGTGGTGGCTTGAACCAACAGCGCCTGTCCTTGGGCGTCAAGGGCGCAATGCCGCTTGAGATCCTTTGGGCCCATCTGGCTGTTGAAGTACACCGCTGTTTTCCCGGAAAACCGCGCCTGCTGTAGGCCATGGGCCTTGCTTACCCTGCTCTTGATTGTCGCCGAGGTCTCACCGGCCTGGGTGGCCGTGAGTTCATGCACCTTCACGGCAGGCACCTCAAGATGGATATCAATCCTGTCCAGCAGGGGGCCGGAGAGTCTGCTGCGATATCGCTGGATTTGTGAAGGCGTGCAGAGGCAATCCTTTTCCGAACCCAAAAAGCTGCATGGGCAAGGATTCATAGCCGAAACCAGCATGAAGTCTGCGGGAAAGCGGAGAGATTGCGAGGCCCTGGCAATGGTAACCTGGCCATCTTCCAGGGGTTGGCGCAGAACCTCCAGAACATTGCGTTTGAATTCGGGCAGTTCATCAAGGAAGAGAACACCATTGTGGGCCAGAGAGACCTCGCCGGGCCTGGGGATTTGCCCGCCGCCGATCAGGCCGGCATCGGAAATAGTATGGTGCGGCGCTCGAAAAGGTCTGGTGGTAATCAGGCTTTTGTCCTTGGGGATAAGCCCCATGGTGGAATAGATTTTTGTGGTTTCCAGGGCCTCGGCAAAGGAAAGATTGGGTAGGATCGAGGGGATTCTTCGGGCCAACATGGTCTTGCCCGAGCCTGGCGGGCCGGAAAGCAGGATGTTGTGTCTTCCTGCTGCTGCAACCTCCAGCGCTCGTTTCACATGGGCGTGTCCCTTGACCTCGGAAAAATCGTTTTCCGGAGTGTCTGTCTGGCGGAACAGGTCGGCGTGGCATATGGTTATCGGTGAGAGGTCCTTCTTTCCGGCCAGGAGTTCCACCGCTTCATGCAGGCTGGTCACACTCAAGGTATTGATCCCCTCCACCACCGCCCCTTCTGCGGCATTGGCTTCGGGCACCAGATAATAGGCCAAGCCCGCGTTCCGTGCGGCCAGGGCAATGGGCAGAATGCCCGGAGTGGGGCGCAGGCCGCCATCCAGGGAAAGCTCGCCGGTGACGCAGGTCCGGGCGAGTATTTCCGTGTTGATTAGTCCTGTGGAGGCCAAGATGCCGAGGGCAATGGGCAGGTCAAAGCCGGTGCCGGATTTTTTGAGATCGGCCGGGGCGAGGTTTACGGTGATCCGCCGATTTGGGAAATCATAGCCGCTGTTCTTGATGGCCGCCTTGACGCGGTCCTTGCTTTCCCGCACCGCGCCTTCAGCCAGGCCGACAATGGTAAAAGTCGGCAGGCCCATGGCGATATCAACCTCCACGTCAACGAGATGTCCGTCAACGCCCAACACTGTTCCACTGATAACCTTGGCAAGCATGGCGGGTTCTATCCCTCGTAAAAGATGTGGCTGGTCGTGCTGGATTTCTTGGCCTGATACATGGCCTTGTCCGCCTTCTGGAGCAGGGCGTCAATCTGTTTGTCATCGTCGGGGTAGATGCTGATACCGACGCTGGCCATGACTGTGAATCGTGTGTCGTGAAAGAGAATGGGCTCGGCCAGGGTGTCGATAATTTTTTTCGTTACATTTTTCACTGCGGTTTTGCTGGCAATATCATGGAGAATCACCACGAATTCATCCCCTCCCATGCGGGCGACCGTGTCGGAGTCGCGCAACAGGCTACGCAGCCTGGAGGCGACCTCTTTGAGGACGGCGTCTCCAGCCAGGTGTCCGTGTACGTCGTTGATTTGCTTGAATTTGTCCAGATCCACATAGAGGAGGGCGATTTTTTTGCGGTGCCGTTGGCTCAGGATCATGGCCTGGGCCAGGCGGTCTGGGAAGATATGCCTGTTGATCAGACCGGTGAGGGGGTCATGGTGGGCCAGGTGGGCAATGTGGTCCTGGGCCTGTTTTTTTTGCGCGGCCAGGGCGAACAGGGAGGCGAACTGCTCAACGGTGTCGAGATCCCGTTTTTCATAATTGCGGGGGCTGTCGGCTACGGTGATTAGGCCAAGGAATTCGTTGTTGAACATGGCCGGAACCGCCAGGATGCGGGCAAGGGCGACCGGGCTGTCAGGAAGGCCCTTTGCTCTGTAGTCGGTGTGCGGCGAATTTGAGAGGATGCCGGCCTTGTTTTCCAGAACCCAGTTGACCAGGCCTTGGGGGGCGTGAACAAAGGCTCCGCCTTCCTCATGCATGATGCACATGGACTGAATCTCCGGGGAAAAGGCCATGGCCATCAGGCTGTTTGTTTCAGGGTTCACCAGGTCGATAATTCCATGTTTGCTGCCGGTCAGCACCAGCATCTCTTCGAGCAGGGTTGTTGAAATGTCCTTCAGGGAATCGGAGGAGATGATCATCCGAGAGATTCTGGCCACGGCCCCGTTCATGGCCGATTCGATGGCCAGCTTGTTTTCCGCCTGTTTCCTGGCGGTGACATCCTCAAAGATGGCGACAACTTCGCCGGAGGGAAGTTTATACAGGTAGTTTTCTCGCCAGCCGGTCAGACGATTGTCTGTATACAGGGAAATCGGGTGATGCTCCGGTCTGCCGGTTTGCCAAACCCGTTGCAGCGCGGCAAGCAGGCCGAATTCCTTAGCGCCGGGAAAAAGCTCGAGGAGTGACCTGCCGATCACCTGGTCCTTGCGTATTTTATCGATGCGCTCCGCAGCCCGGTTAAAATCGACAAAAATAAAATCACTGGCCCCGAGATTTTTTGCCTCGTAGACCGCAACCCCGGAGCTCATGTTGTTGAACAGCTCCCGGAAGCGCGTCTCGCTGGACAGCAGGGCCTGTTCCGCCTCGTATCGTTCGCTGATGTCCTTGGCGATTAGGATTATGGTGGGCTGGCCGTTTTGGCGGAGTTCCAGAAAATGCAGGGCGACATGTTTGCCGTTTAGCAGGGTGGGTGGATCGTCTTCGATAAGCTGAGGCAGGCGCTCCGGGTGTGCCAGCAGAGTTGAAATCCTTTCGCGCTCTTCCTCGGCGAAAAGCGTGACAAGGTTTGCGGCCAGCAGTTTTTCCTCGGCCATGCCGCACAGGGTCAGGGCGGCCAGATTGACAAAGATTATGGTCCCGTCCGGGGTCAGCTCGAAAACTGCCTCGGACATGTTGTTGATGATGGCTTCGAAATGGTTTTTTGAAGAAAGCAGTTCCTTGGTAATGGTCCGGTACTGGATGTCTTCCAGATTTGCCACAGGCTCAAGGTCGGCTGGGGATTTGTCCGCCCAGTGCCGGATGATTCCAAGAACGTGTTTTTGGATGGATTTGATTGAGCCCTTGGCGATACAGGCGTTGGCGCCGAATTCTTTGTAATCGACGTCATCTTCCGCGGCAATGGCGGAAAGGATGACGATGAAAAGGTCGGTAAATCGTGGGATGCTGCGGATAATCCGGCAGAGTTTATCCCCGCCGATGTTGGGCATGACCAGATCGACAAAGATGACGTCCGGCGTGTAGACCTCCAGCACACTGAGGGCTGCCAGGCCGTCGCTGGCCGTCATCACCTCGTGGCCTTCCTTTTCCAGGAAATTGGCCAGGAGCTTCAGGATCATCGGGTGGTTGTCCACCACAAGAATTTTTAAGGTCATCGTCCCGCCTTATATTTTTTACGGCAACTCTCTATTGTGTATGTCTAAATGTCTTGCCTGTCAAATGCTATCGTCTGTTGGTCAGCCGATGATCCAGATCGCCACCTCTTCGGCCATGAGCAGCACTCGGTCCGAAACACCCCGGAAGATCCCCTTGCTGGCCTCCTCTCCCCGGCGTCCCATGACGATGGTGCCAAAATCATCGATCAGGGCCTGGCGCAGAATCTGGCGGCTGGGGTCGATGCCCATGAAGGTTTCCAGCCAGAATATGCGTTCCGCCGGAAAGCCGCTATCAATGAGGAGTTGTTTGGGCGCATGGAAAAGGCTGTCCGGCCTGCGTAGGTGCTCTTCGCACCACGCCTCGCCCCAGACGGCGTAGAAATCCTTGGGCTCTATTTTTGGATGGCTGCCCAGCAGGGCCTTTGAGTAAAAGAGGGTCACCTCGGCGCAGGGGTTGTCGGCAAGGATAAAACCCAGATGGTCAATGGCCTTTAGGGAATGGCAGGTGCCGTCCACCGGCACCAGGAATTTGCAGGAGTTGACCTGACCATCGATGATCCACAGAGGGACATCGTGGCACTTCTCCAGAATGGTTGCGGAAACACTGCCCATGATCATCTCTTCCAGTTTGCCGATGCCCCGGCGACCGATGAGCAGGGCGTCGTATTTCCCTTGGCGGGCCTCATGGATGATATCGTGGGCTACGCTGCGCTGGGAAAGCCGGACGGAGGTCTGGACCTGTTCTTCGGCAATACCAAGCCGCTTGAGGGTATCCACGGCCTGGAGCATGTATTTTTTTTGCGTGACCAGCAGGTTGCGGGTGGCCGAGCTGACGGTGTTGAGCAGTTCTGCTTCGGTGAGCCAGTCGCGGGCGGCGGAGCCGGCGCTGCTTGCCGGGACGATAGAGAGAAGCTGGAACTGGGTATCGGGGCGATGGTGGAAAAGCTGGCCGAGGTAGCGGAGGGAGTTGGTGCTGTATGGCGAGCCGTCAACGGCTATGAGGATTTTTTTCAGCATGCGTGGCCTCCTTGTGTCATGGTCCTAGGGAAATGTTATCAAACATGGCAGGGAGAGGCAATCGCTATGGATAAAAAAACGGGATGGGGAAGGCCATCAATCAAGATCGTTGTGGTAGCTGCACGGGGCGCCGAGATAATTGGTTAAGGTGACGGTTTTGCCCAGGCTGGTGAGGTAGCTGGGGGTTAACGGAATCTTGCCCCCTCCGCCCGGCGCGTCAATGGCAAAGGTCGGTACGGCCATGCCGGAGGTGTGGCCGATCAGTTTTTGCATGATTTTAAGGCCTGTTTCCACCTTGGTCCTGAAGTGGTTGGTGCCCCGGGTCATATCTGCCTGGAAAAGATAGTACGGCTTTACCCGGATCATAAGTAGCCCGTGCATGAGGTTGGTAATGGTCGCGGCATTGTCGTTGACGCCTTTGAGCAGGACGGTCTGGTTGCCCAAGGGTATGCCGGCTCCGGCCAGACGGGCGCAGGCCTTGGCTGCTTCGGGTGTTATCTCGTCGGGGTGGTTGAAATGGGTGTTGATGTAGAGCGGGTGATACCGTTTGAGAATGCTGGCCAGCCGGGTGGTGATCCGCATGGGCAGGGTGCAGGGTACCCTGCTGCCGATGCGGATGATTTGGATCGAGGGGATGGCCCGCAAATTGTCCAGCAGCCAGGTCAGGGTTTCATCGCTTAGGAGCAGCGGGTCTCCGCCGGAAATGAGGACGTCCCGAATCTGTCTGTTTTTGCGCAGGTAGGCGAATGCGGCTTCCATGGTTTCCCGGCTGACGACCATGCGGTCGGTGCCCACCTTTCTTTTTCTGGTGCAGAACCGACAGTACATGGCGCATTGGTTGGCCACCAGAAAGAGCACGCGGTCGGGATAGGTGTGGACCAGGTTTGGCACCGGCGAGCGGTTTTCCTCGTCCAGCGGGTCGGTAAGGCAGATTTTGTCCTTAAGCTCCAGCGGATCGGGGACGGCCTGCCGCCAGAGGGGATCGCCCGGAGTCTTGATCAGCCCCAGGTAATAGGGATTGATCCGCATGGGAAATTGCTCGGCCACGGCGTTTAAGGCCGAACAGTTGCAGCCGAAATGCCGACCAAGCTGTTCCGGGGTGGTGATGCTCCGGGCCAGCAGGTTTTTCCAGTGTGTCATCAATAAAATCCGGCAAAAAAAAAGAGAAGAAAACAGTGTGGTAGAGCTTACCCAAGATCGGGTGGCCCTGCAATGGGCCTTTACCGCAAAGACGGAACCGCTTCAAGATATTTTGCGTAACCTTTCTGGCCGAGCGTGTATCAAAAAAATTCGGCAGGAGAAAAGTACTGGTCAGGATGGAGGCGGAAGTGGTAAGAAATGGAGTTGTTTTTGCCGTCGGAAAACGACGTATATTTTCTTGCTCGCGATATTTTAAATCTTAGACCGGGTAGCGCAGCCATGCCGCAAAATAGCTTTCGTTTTCAGTGTGATCCCTATGGCAACACCAAGGTGATCGAGGTGTTCAGCCGCTGGCTCGGGGTGTATGACAACCAGTTCGCCAACAAGGGCACCGCCTTTACCAGGGAGGAGCGGGAACATCTCCAATTGGAAGGCACCCTGCCGCCCAGCGTCCGCACCCTGGAACAGCAGGTGGACAATTGTCTGGAGGCCCTTGCCAGGCAAAGCAGCGACCTGGAACAATTTGTTTATCTGCGCTCTCTCTACGACCGGAATGTGACCCTGGCCCATGCCGTGATTGCCAGCGATATCGAGCGCTTCATGCGGATCATCTATACGCCCACGGTGGGCGAGGCCTGCCGGCAGTATTCCTCCATGTTTCGCAGGGCAAACGGGCTGCATTTTTTCCCCGGCAATATCGACCAGGCCGAGGAAATCCTGGGTCGGTTCAAATCCCGGCAGATCAGGGTGGCGGTGGTCACCGACAATCAGGGCATTCTCGGCATTGGCGATCAGGGAGTGGGCGGGATCTCCATCTGTCTTGGCAAGCTCATGCTGTACACCCAGGGAGCCGGGGTCGCGCCCTGGCATTGCCTGCCCATCTCTCTTGATGTAGGCACGGACAACGCCGCGCTCCTGAACGACCCGAATTATCTTGGCTGGTGGCATCCCCGCCTGGTCGGGGAGGAGTATCTTGACTTTGTCCGGCGTTTTGCCAAGGCGTTTAAGGCGGTGTTTCCCCAAGCCCTCTGCCAGTGGGAGGATTTTTCCAAGCAGAAGGCCTTTGCCATCCGCGATACCTATCTGCATGATCTGGTTTCGTTCAATGACGATATCCAGGGTACCGGAGCTGTGACCCTGGCAGCTTTGCTCAACGCCATGAGGATCAAGAAGGAACCGCTTACCAAGCAGGTCTATCTGGTCTATGGCGCAGGTGCTGGCGGGGTTGGCATTGCCGAACAGCTTGAGACCGCGCTTGTCGAGGCCGGGCTTGCCCCGGAAGAGGCGAGAGCCCGGATTTTTACCGTGGACAGCAAGGGGTTGGTGACCACCGAGCGTGAGCTTGAACCATACAAGCAGAAGTTTGCCAAGAACCCGGCAGCCCTGGACTGGTATGCGGCGAAAACGGACGGCAACTTGTTGAACGTGATCCAGAAGGCGCGGATTACGGTGCTGATCGGCACCTCGGGCCAGCCCGGCGCTTTCAGTCGGTATATTGTCCAGGCCATGCAGGGCAACAGCCGACGGCCGGTCATCCTGCCGCTCAGCAATCCCACCGCCCAGGCCGAGGCACATCCTGCCGATATCCATAAGTGGACCTCCGGCAGCGCCCTGGTCGCGACGGGCAGCCCCTTTGAGCCGGTGGTTGTCGGGGGAATGCCGGTGAGAGTCGGGCAATGCAATAATGTTTTTATCTTTCCGGGGGTGGGTCTGGGAGTCATGGCCTCGGGCGCCCAGGAGGTGCTGCCCCAATTTTTTACCGCTGCAGCCCAGGCGGTGGCGGAGCAGGTGCCAGCCGCAGATCTCAAGAAGGGCATCCTGCTGCCCTCGGTGGCTAAGTTGCGCGAGGTGAGTCTGGCCGTGGCCTTAGCCGTGGGTGAGACGGCCATCAACCGGGGTGTGGCCAAGCCCTGTGTGTACAGCACCTATCAGCATGATTACAAGCGGGAACGCCTGCTGCGCCTGATTGAGATGATGGGCTGGCAGCCTAAGTATCTGCCGATTGTACCCCGATGAGCCTGGGACAATAATTTAGAGAAGACCTTTTTCTTTCCAGAATCGGGTGGCGCCAGGATGCATGGGGATGACGAGCCCCTTGGCGCCGGAGCGTGGGGCCATGTCTTTCAGGGCAGGATTCTGTTGGCCCAGGTAGCGCAGGCCTTTTTTGTCGTAGATGGCAGCAAGCAGGCTATAGACCACCTCGTCCGGCACTTCGGCGCCGGCCACCCAGAGGGTGGAGTCCTGGAAGGACCGGGTGCTGTGCCTTACCCCCCGATAGGTTCCGGCAGGCAGGGTGCGTGGGATAAAATAGGGATATTTCTTGTAGAAGCCGCTGGCCCTGGCTTCGGCATCGAGATTAAGAAGGTCGATCTTGCCGGTTCTGGCGGCCATGGTGATGGCGCTGCTTGGGTAAGCGGTGAACAGCCAGAAGGCGTCGAGTTGTTTGTTGGCAAAGGCAAGGGCTACCTCATTGTACCCGATATGGATGGGGATGATGGTGTCCCAGACCCCCAGATGTCTGAAAAAAAGCTCGCAGTTGGCAAAGGCTCCTGAACCGGGGCTGCCGACCCCCACTTTTTTCCCTTTGAGATCCTTAACGCTCTTTATGCCAGAGCCCTTGCGGACAACGAGCTGGGCAGGGGCGCCGTAGAGGGAGGCCACTGCCAGGACCTTGTCATAGGTGGTGCTGTCGTCTTGCAGCAGCCCCTTACGGCCAAGGTAGGCATGGCCGGAGTAGATCAGGCCGAAATCGGCTTGACCGGCATGGACTTCGCGCAGATTCTCCAGAGAGCCTGCGGATGGCCGGGCTGTGACGCTCAAGGTCGAGAGGGTTTTGATCTCTGGGTATGCCTCGATGGCCTCGGCCACCTGCTGGAAGGTGCCCCCGGCAGGACCGCCAAGAAACACCAGGTTTTTTTTAAGGGCCAGGGCAGGAGGTGCAGGGGAAAGAACCAGGTACAGGCTTGTGCAGATGATCAGCGCGAGGCTGAGAGGTCTTTTTGCCATGGGAACGTTCTCTGTTGATACGTTGAGAGGCATAGTGAGGCAGGTCCTGTTATCTTTGGAAAAATAGTACCGTTCTTTTTCGGTCGGCGCAAGACAGTTGCCCGCCATCTCCGTCAGAAAATAATTGGGAGCCATATGAGTATTTTTGAGATTGCCATGCTGGTCTGCTTTGGCGCGGCTTGGCCCTTTTCCCTGTATCGGTCCTATGTGTCCAGAACCAATGCCGGCAAGAGCCTTTTTTTTCTGGGGGTGGTTTTACTTGGGTATGTTTCGGGCATCATGCACAAGATATTTTTCAGCCCCGATCCGGTGATCGGCCTGTATATCCTGAACGGAACCATGGTGGCGGGAGATATTTTCCTGTACTTCCGGAACCGAAAGATCGACTGTGTCGGCGACTGAAGTTACAGCTCCAACTGGACGCCAACCTCAATGACCTGATTTGAGGGGATGTCGAAAAAGCCTGCAGCATCCATGGCGTTGCGCGCCAGGAAGAGAAAGAGATGCGAGCGCCAGCGTGACATCTCCGGTTGTTCGCCGATGGAGAGTTTTTCCCGGCCCAGGAAAAAGCTGGCTTCTTTCATTTCCAGGTTTACCCCTTTGCTGCGGGCCAGGGCGAAGATGGTGTCGATCTTTGGCTCTTCCATGAAACCGTAGTGGGCAATGATGCGATAGAGGCCTGCGCCCAGTTTTTCGGCCTCGATCTTCTCGAAATTCGGGACCCGGGGGATTTCCTCGGTGCGGATATTGAGGAAAACCACCTCGGAGTGCAGAATTTTGTTGTGTTTCATGTTGTGCATCAGCGCGGCGGGGACAATATCATGGCCCCGGGTCAGAAATACCGCCTGGCCGTTGATTCTTTGCGGGGGAGTGCTTGCCAGCATGGCCTTGAAGTCTTCCAGCTTGGGGGTCAGGCTCCGCATCTTCTTGCCAAGGATTTCGCGGCCCTGTTCCCAGGTCAGCATAATGAGGAAAAAGAAACCGCCGATGGCCAGGGCGAACCAGGCGCCATGGAAGATCTTGCTCATGTTCGCCCCGAAGAAGGGAAGATCAATCGCAAAGAAAAGAGCGGTGAGCAGCCCGGCTGTCAGCGGGTTCCATTTCCAGCGTTTGCTGGCAACCACAAAAAAGAGGGTGGTGGTGATCAGCATGGTGGCACTCACTGCCACGCCATAGGCGGCAGCCAGTTTGCTTGACGATTGAAAACCCAGGACGAGGCCGATGGTGCAGAGCATTAGAGCCCAGTTTACCGGACCCACATAAATCTGGCCCATGTGGGCGGACGAGGTGTGGGTGATCCGGAGCCGGGGGAGGTATCCCAGTTGAATCGCTTGGCGGGTGAGGGAAAATGAGCCGGTGATCACAGCCTGGGAGGCGATGATGGTGGCAAAAGTTGCCAGGAGCACCATGGGGATTATGGCCCAGTCTGGAACCAAGGCGTAAAATGGGTTGGCACCTTCTCCCGGATTGGCAAGCAGGAGGGCTCCCTGGCCGAAATAGTTCAGGATCAGCGCCGGAAAGGCGACCAGGAACCAGACCAGCTGGATGGGCCGTTTGCCGAAGTGGCCCATGTCGGCATAGATTGCCTCGGCCCCTGTAACTGCCAGGAAAACCGCACCCAGCACGATGAAGCCGTGCATCTTGTTTACGAGCAGAAAATTGAGGCCATACCAGGGAAAGACGGCGACTAGAACCCGCGGGCAGTTCACGATCTGGGCAATGCCGAGGGCGGCAAGTACGCAGAACCAGAGGAGCATAACAGGGCCAAACAGGCGACCCACCTTGGCGGTGCCCCGTTTTTGCAGCAGAAACAGGCCGGTCAGGATGATAATGGTGGTTGGGAGGATATAGGGTTCAAGCAGCGGGGTAATGTGTTTTACCCCTTCGACGGCGCTTAACACCGAGATCGCCGGGGTGATCATGCCATCGCCATACAGCAGGCAGGCGGCAAAGAGCCCAATCCCCACCAGAGCCCACTGGGGGGTGCGTGGTTTGACGTTTTTGGGTTTGACCAGGGCGGTCAGGGCCAGGACACCGCCCTCGCCTTCATTATCCGCTCGGAGGATGAAACCGAGGTATTTGATGCTGACAATGAGCAGTAGCGCCCAGAAGATGAGGGATAATACGCCGAGCACATTGTCGGCAGAGGCCGCGATGCCATACTCGCCGTAAAAACATTCCTGCATGGTGTATAGGGGGCTGGTGCCGATATCGCCAAAAACAACGCCCAGGGCCGCCAGCGATAGGGCTGTCAGTTGTTTGCCGTGTATTTCTTTAGAAGGGATGTCCATGCAGCATTCTTCCTTTGCTCATCAATAAATCGGCACTATTGGCGATTGTCCTCAAAAGAGCAACAAAAAAAACTCTGTTTTAGTCTTCTGGCTTTGCGCTTTGCCTCGGTGGTGTTCAATGCTATGCTATGGGGATCGTTTTTTAGTTCCACGGAGTGCGCAAGTTTGTGGTGGAACCGTCGCACGTTTTTCGATTTGGCAGAACCGAAGCGGAAAAAAGGAGTTACTGGCCATGCCCGAAGGATACACAGCTATTTTTGCTCTCTTTGCCCTTGTGGCAATAATCACCTTTTTTCTGATCAGGGTGAGCAGGTCCAGGGATCTGCTTGATGAAGCAAGAGAGGGAGACAAGACGGGCTTGTTCGGACGATTTAGTCATCAGGACGATTTTTTTGTGGTCGATGCGACCGGCAAGACCATCCTTATGCAGGCGGCAGCCCAGGGTTTTGAGGAAGGGGTTGACCATGTTTTGGTCAAGGCCAGTGTCGAAGCGGTCAACTCTGCCACGGATGACGGCACCACCGCGCTCCATTGCGCTATTGCCCCGGGCAATCCGGCTATTGTTTCCAGATTGTTGGACTTTGGCGCTCAGCCCAATGTCGCCGATCATGATGGCAGGACACCGCTCTGGCTTGCGGTTCACAAGGAGGATGCCAGGATAGCCGCGCTCCTTCTTGATTACAAGGCGGATCCGAATTGTCGGGTGGGGAAAAACCGGCTGACCCCGCTCATGGCGGCGGCCAAAAATGGGCGGGTTGAGGTGGTCAATTTGCTTCTTGATCGGGGCGCTGACCCCAGGCTTGTTGCGGAAGATGGTAGAACCGCAGCCCAATTCGCCAGGGAAAATTTCAAAGTGAACATGGTTGATCTGGTCGCGCATAACCAGAAACTTGCCAGAATGGTGTTGCGGCTTGAGGCCGGGTTGAAACCCCGGGTCTGAATACCCTCCGTCCAGCCAAATCTATTGGGTGCGCGCTGACTTGTTCCGTTTTTACTGAAGCTCCTGCCCTGGTTGTCCTTGCGAAAGCAAAAATTGCTCCTCTTCTTTGTTGGTTTTTCTGATAAGCTGCCCCGTGATTTATGATTACAGGTTGGTGTCGCATCCGTCTGCCGTTGTGCGGTGTTTCGCACCGGTGTTTTGAGGGTAAGGCGGGAGGAATATTTCCGCTTGACAAAGGTTAAGCTTTCCCTTATTTAGGAAATAAGTTTTTTAGTTATATTCTTAATCTCTTGTTGTTGGCGTTGCCCCGGGGGGGACTCCGGTGGCTAGTATGATGAAAGTTACGGTCCATGGTCCGGAAGGTGGTGGGGAATGAAAGAAAAAAAGAATCGTAAATATTGGCAGATTGCCCTTGCGCCTCTTGTCCCGCTTGTGGTGGTTGGGGGATATTTCTGGCCGTATCTAGGCTATATTGTGCTGGCCATGTTGATTTTTATGCTGATACTTGCACCGTTTCGGGGCCGTTTTTACTGCGGATGGTTTTGCGCCATGGGCGCGTTTTTTGAGCGGATTCTGTCGGTGGTCAGCCGAAAGAGGAAAATGCTGCCCCTTTTCAAGGAAGGTTGGTTTAAGTGGTCCATTTTTGTGCTTATGATGGGCTTGCTGACGTCCCGGCTGGTCCTGGCCAACGGTGATCCCAGAAAAATCGGGGCGGCTTTTGTGATGATGTGGACCATCTCCACGGGAATGGCTATAGGGCTTGGACTGGTTTGGAAGCCGAGATCATGGTGCAGCATTTGCCCCATGGCCCTTTTTCAGGGGCTGATTGCTCCTCGGACCTATCAGCTTCAGGTCAGCGAGAGCTGCCGGGAGTGTGGGCTGTGCGCAAAGGTTTGTCCCATTGAGACCAGTCCCGGCATGTTCAAGAGCATCGGCGTCGTAAAGAGCGCTGATTGTATGCGCTGCGGCAACTGTGTGGTCAATTGTCCCGGCAAGGCTCTTTCGTTTGCGGGGCAACGTCAGGCATCCTGCGAAACTTCGGCTGAAAAATAGATATTGCCCGTGGTTTCTTAATAAAAACCCGAATCGCCTTGCATGGCGGTTCGGGTTTTTGCGTTTGACGAGTGAATGTTCGGGCAATTTCCTCGCTGAAAAGGCGGAGAGTTATCCCTGCAACAGGCTCAAGACATTCTGCTTGTTCATGTTCTTGGCTTGGGCCAGGGCAAAGGATTTCGCCTCGGTCAGAACCTTCATGGTGGTGAAGTTGATGGTTTCTTCCGCCAGGTCCACATCAGCGGTGGTCGAGGCGGCAGACAGTAGGTTGGTGCCCGTGGTGGCCAGGTTATTGATGGTGGATGTAAGCTGATTCTGGGTGGAGCCGATGTCGGCTCGGGAGGCATTGATTTGCCCCAGAGCAGCATCGGCAATTTTGATCGCGGTCTGGGCGCTTTCTTGGCTCAGGACATCGACCTCGGAGAGTTTGCCCAGGGTTGGGCTGCCGAGTTTGTCTGCTGTGGCCGCAGTGATGGAGAGCTTGGTGGTTTCGCCGCTGTTCGCGCCCGTTTGTACCTCTTTACCGGTGAAGGTGCCGGAGAGCAACGGTTGCCCGTTATAGGTCGTCTCTTGGGCGATTTTGTCCAGCTGGGCCAGGGAGTTGTTGATATCGCTCTGGAGAGCCTGACGGGTTTGGGTGTTTTGGCTGGCGTTTGCGGCCTGGATCGCTTTCTCGCGAATGGATTGCACCAGGGCTGCCGACTGGCCCAGGGCGCTGTCCGCCACCTGGGCCATGGATATGGCATCGTTGGCATTGCGTAGCGCCTGTCCCGTTCCTCGGGCCTGACTGAGTAGGCTGTCGGCGATGGTCATTCCTGCGGCATCGTCCGCCGCCTTGTTGATCCGCCGCCCTGAAGCGATTTTTTCCAGGGATGAAGCGAGGTTTTTCTGGCTGCTCCCCAGTTGGCTTACGGCTAAAGAACTGCTGTTGATCGTGATAGCCATGGCAGATACCTCCTTGTATTTCTCATACTATGCGGATTTGCCGCTGGAAGTCAAGGGGGCGTGAATAAACCCGTTAACTTGGGGAGATGCGTGTTGCCAGCCGCCTGGCGAGCCTGATGTCATGTGAAAAAAAATGACTTCAGTCCGTCTCGGTATCCGAAGGCTGGTCTGTCTCGGATTCTGCCGGGATCTCCTTTTTTTCCTGCAACATCTGCTTCTTTTCTTCCTTCTTCTTTTTCTTTGCCAGCTCCCGCTGCCGCTTTTCGTATTGATAGTTGGGTTTTGCCATCTTGCCACCTTTTTGGGTAGATTGTTAATCTGTACTGATCATTCAGGGGTTTACCGCCCGGAGAAACACCCGTAAGGGGGCCGGGTAGCCCTCCACGGTCAGGGCCGGGTTGCGTGGGTCGAGAAAATCCTCGTAGGATTCAAAGGTCATCCATGTCGTTTTCCGCTGTTCCTCGTTGCTCATGGGGTGGCTGCAAAAGATCTCCACCTCGGTAAAGCCGGTGCGTATAAGCCAGTTACGCAGGCAACTGGCCGTGGGCACGAAATAGGTGCCCGGCACCTTGGCGTAGCGCTCCTCCGGGAAAAGGGCCATCGGTTCCTCACCTGGAATGGCCTGGGATTCTATAATCAAAACCCCGCCGGGTTGCATGGCCGCACGGATTTCTCGCAGCATCTCCACCGGTGAGATGCGATGGTAAATGATGCCCATTAGAAATACCACATCAAAACAGGTCGGGAAGAGGGGGATATCCTCCACCCCCATCAATTCAATAAACAGTTCGTCGGCTCCGGCCAGGCGCCGAAGGGTTTTGAAACAGTAATAATGCTGGAGAAGGGGCTCCAAGCCGACAACGCAACGCGGCTTGTGCGGCAGCATGCGAAACATGTAGTAGCCGTTGTTGCAGCCGAGGTCGGCCACGACCTTGCCGGTGAGGTCGGGGAGGGCGGGCAGCAACCGGTTCCATTTGCGCCAGCTCTGCCATTCCGCATCGATTTCAACCCCGAAGACATTGTACGGACCCTTGCGCCATGGCATGAAACTCCGCATGGCCTCATGCACCAAGTGGCGGTCCGCTTCGTGTAGCTCCTCGGCTAAACCGATGGTCACCGCATCTTTGCTGAAATCGGTGAACTGCGCGTGCAGATGGTGCAAGGCCTCGTAGGGCTCGCGGAAGCGTAGAAAGCCTTTCTTGGGCTGGGCCAGCCGGGCAGCCGTCTCTTTCCGCCGGGTACGGATGGCATCTTTGTTGGCGGTTTTAAGTAGGTCAAGATAATCGTGCATAGACGTGTCTGGGCAATAACTATTTGTTGTAATCGCAAAAAAAAGTCGCGATTACAACGATTATCATTTTTTGCCGGACGGCACGTTGATCTTCTTGTCTGCTTTCAGTTCTTTGTTCTCGCGGAAGAGCAGGAATGTCTTGCCGATGATCTGGGCGATCCGGCTTCTGGATTTTTGGGCTAGCAGCTCGGCTGCCTCCACCCTGGCATAGGGACAGCCGTCCTGGAGCTTGACCTTGACCAGTTCGTGCGCGGACAGTACTTCTTCCAGCGCGGTGGTGAGATTGTCGGTAACGCCGTCCTTGCCGATCATGACCAGGGGGGAAAGATGGTGTCCCAATCCGCGCAGGTGGCGGGCCTCTTTGCCCGTAAGATACAATTTTTTGTTCATGTTTTGTCCTAAAAGAGGTTGGAAATAATTTTTGAGCCGCCGATCCACATGCCGATTACGGCACCAATGGCAGGCAGAATAAAGGCCAGAAAAAGCCGCAGCAACCGGTTGCGCCACCAACCGCGAAAGGTGGCCATGTCCTGGAGCACGGTTTCAAATTCAATGACCAGCGGCGGTCGGACCATGACCTGGATAAATGCCGTGATATGTCCCACGCCGAGCACAGGGATCAGTATCCTGAGAGGAGCGCCAACAAAGGCGCCCAAGATGGTGAGGGGATGGGCCAGCGCAAGGCAAGCCCCGATGGCGGAGGGGGTGCCGGTTGCCAGAATCCAAAAAATCAGGTTGTCGCCAGCCACTGCCGACCCCTTTTTAACGGCAATCAGGATCAAGGCTATCACGATGACGGCAGAAAGGGTCCAGCCAACAATCTTCCAGATCGGGGGGACGGTTGGAATTTGGTTGATGGCTTCCATTCGGTCGCTGCGGTCCTCGCCAAGCGCCTCCTTAATTCCTGCCACATGCCCGGCTCCCACCACGGCTACCAGCCGCTTGCCCTTGGCTTCTTTGATTTTTTCGGACAGATAGGTGTCGCGTTCGTCAATGAGTACCCGTTTGAGTTCGGGCATGGCCTGGCCCATCTCGCTCAGCAATTCGGAGAGGACGTCGCTCTCTTTCAGCTCCCGCAGCTTGTCTTCGGTGATCTCTGTTTTCTCAAACATGCTGGTGAGGATGCTTGCCAGCATGTAGTTCTTGCGCCAAAACGAGGTGGAATTCCAGGCCCGACGCAGGGTGACCCGTACGTCCCGGTCGCAGAGCGCCACGGGTATCCCGTATTTCTCCGCCTCCTGCACCGCTTCCAGCAGTTCGGTGCCCGGCTTGACCCCCATCTGGTCACCGAGCCGTTTCTGGTAAGAGGCTAGGACCATGTTGATCAGCAGGGTGGAGAGCTGTTTCTTGCGGATGATCTCCCGCAGGTCGAGAAGCTCCCAGGTCTTGCGCTTGGCCAGGGCCTCGTAGCGTTTTTCGTCAAGTTCCACGCAGACGCAGTCCGGCCTTTCGCTGGCAATGACCTGGCGAACCAGTTCCACGGATTCTTTGGAGATGTGGGCCGTGCCGATGAGGAAAATTTCCCGGTCGTCCAGCTTGAGGCAATGGACGTCCGGGGGATAGTTGGGGGCGGAATCCGCCGTGGGTTCTGTCATGTTTATTTAGATCACATTAGAAGCGGTATTGCAGGCCGACATTAAGAAGGTGGGCTGCGGAGTTGTCGAAGTTGCCGTTGGGGTTCACGCCAGCATTGGCAACAGTGCGGCTTTCTTTGTCATCAAATAGGTATGCCGCACCAACCTGAAGTTTCTCGTTGACCTGGTATCGTGCGCCGACGGAGTAGATTTTTGCATTGGAGTCAGGCAGCTCAAATCCCAGGGTTTGGTCTGGGACCGGTGTTTTGTCGACGGCAAACCCGGCCATGACGGTCCATTGGGAGTTGAGTTTGTGGGTTAAGCCGATGCGGTAGGCCTCGGAGTTGGTCCAGTTTTTGGCCTTTGGAGTGTCAAATACGGCGGTTAAGATAGGATGTAGCGTGGTGTTATAATTAAAGTCCAGTTGATCGTATGCATTCCAAAAGGTCTTGTCATAGGTGAACTCGGCAGTAGTCATGCCACTGTTGCAGGTATAGGCGGCTGCCAAGGTTAGTACCGCAGGGGCGGGGACAGATACGGCGGCGAAGTTATCATATAATTGAGTTCCGTTCAAAGAAAGTTTGGCATTACCCTCAATGTCCAGATCAATTTTTGAGCGGTAGGTGGCGGCCAGGGAGATGTTGTCGACGGGCCGGTAGGTCACTGCCAGATTGTATCCGTACTCGGTGGTGTCGCCTTCCATGTCTCGAGCAACGGTAACGCCGACGTTTCCGTTACTCTTCACCACTCCTTCGGCATAGAGAACCCGCACCCCGCCGCCGATGGAGAGTTTGTCGTTGATCTTGTAAGAAACAGTGGGGTTGAGTTCGTAGGTCTTCAGGGTGAACTCCTCCGCTGTTGTCTTCGGAAAGGAGTTGTCCCAACGTTTTGAAAGGCCATACGGATTTACCACGGAAAGGCCAAAGCGGAAGTTGTTGTACTCCGGGGAAACGATATGCAGGTTGGGCATGACGAAGTCTTCTGTCCTGGAGCCGCTGTTGCGGGAGGCAAGGGTGTTGTCCGTATATTCGATGCTGGTCAGGTTGATCCAGGTAATGCTTGCATCGGTCTGCCATTTGTTTTCCAACCAGCTCATATTGGCCGGGTTGTAATAACTGGCATCGGCGCTCGGAGTATTGGCGACATACGCCGCGCTCAGGGCGGTGGCATTGAGGGATTGTTCCGGGATCCGATAGCCCGAAGCAAAGGCAGGGCCAGCGGCTAGGATTCCGGTCAGGGCTACAACAGCGATTTTCTTTTTCATCTCCTCTCTCCTTTTTTCGTGTTCATCAGATCAGGGGGTATTGGTGTAGAGATAGCGTTTTATTTTATGGGTCGCGGTTTTGGTGAATGGCTCGCGGTGTTCGCTTACTTGGGCAAGCTGCGCGTACATGGGCAACTGCTGGTTCACCTGCCCTTTGATCTCTGTGAGAATCTCGGCGATATGTTCCAGCTGCCGGGCCTGGTCTTTGCCTCGGGTTTCTGCGTCGATCAGCTCGTAATCGAGATAGACCAGGGCTTCCAGGCGGTTATTGCCTTCGCGCACCAGCGATTCTACCACATGCTGGAAGGAATTGATCTTTTCTTCGATGGTCTCGGGGTAGATGTTCTCGCCGTGGGAAAGGACAATCACGCTCTTGGAACGGCCCTTGATAACGAGATTGCCCTGGGCGTCGAGATAGCCGAGATCACCGGTGGACAGCCAGCCCTCCGGGTTGAGGACCTCTGCGGTCGCCTCGGGATTGCCGCGGTACCCCTGCATCACATTGGGGCCTTTGACCAAGATTTCGCCCAAGCCCGTTTCAGGGTTAGGCTTGTCGATCTGGACCTCCACATCGCGCACTGGTTTGCCTGCCGAGCCCAGGGCGATATTCGGGTCGCCGCATGGTCCGGCGCTGACCAGGGGCGAGGCCTCGGTCAGACCGTAGCCGACCAGGTAGGGGAATCCTGCCTCGGCTAGAAAGCGCTCCACCTCGATGTTGAGGGCGGCTCCGCCGATGGCGAGCAGTTTCAGCTTACCCCCGAAAAATATATGTAATTTTTGGCCGATTTTTTGCAGAATCTTCCGGCGGACCAGGGGCAGCTTCATGGCTGCCCGCATGAGAACATTGGCGGTGATGACTGGGAGAACCTTCTTTTTGTAGATCTTTTCCATGACCATGGGCACCAGGCACATGATGGTGGGCTGTTCTTGTTTGCATATCCGTCCAAGGACTGTGGGAGTCGGAGTCTTGCCTGCATAGACGATGTGGGAGCCAGTGGCCAAAGGCACCAGGAAACTGGTGGAAAATTCATAGGCGTGGGACATGGGCAGGATGGAAAGGAAGGTCCAGCCATGTACCGGCTCATCGGGAAAGATGGCCAGGGTGGACCGAACATTGCTGATGAAATTTTTGTGGCTTAGCATTACGGCCTTGGCGTGGCCCGAGGTCCCGGAGGTATAGATGATCGAGGCGATGTCATCCGGGTCGGCCAGGTCTGCTGCCAGGTTTTTTTTCTTTTCCGGCAGATCCACGGCATTGGCAAGAAATTGGCTGAAGGGGAGGGTGGCCACGAGGTTGTTCTGGTCGGTGGCGTCATCCAGGGCGATTATGGTTTTGAGTCTGTTGCCAGGAAGCTCGTAAAGTTTTTCCAGCTGGCGCTGGGTGGTGAAGAGAATCTTTGCCCCAGCCTCATCCAGAATGTGCTTGACGTCGGCCTCCGGGAAATCGGGGAGAATCGGGACGGCGATCGCCCCCAGGCGGACGATGCCGAAATAGGCCATGCCCCACTGGGGGGAGTTGTCTGCGAGAATCGCCACTCGGTCGCCTTTTTTTATGCCGTGCTCCCTGAGTAGGACCGCGACCGCTAGAGCTTTTTGGTGGAACTCCCCATAAAGCATAGGCGGTTGAAAGGCGAAACCCACTGCGGGTCGGTCGCCGAAGGACCTGGCGCTTTCCTCCAGGAGCAGGTTTAAGGTTGTGATGATGGCGGAGATCATGGTTGTTGTATGGCGATTATTTTTTTGTTTGAATTGCGTAAAAAAAGTCGCGATTACAGCAGGAAGCACCGCGACCGGCGACGGTTGGCATACTTTACTTTTCGATTTCGGAATCTCGCTGGCTCGCTTACCTGTGTCGCGGACCTATGCGGATGGGTCTAGGCTCATCCGCTGACTGCTTTCCCTTTTTACGAGACCAGCAATTTTTCCAGCGTCTGGTACAGACGCTCCATTTCCACGGGTTTGGTCAGATACTCATCCATGCCGGCTGCAAGGCATTTTTCCCGGTCGCCTTTTATGGCGTTGGCGGTGAGAGCGATAATGGGCAGGTCAAGCCGCAGGGTCTGGCGGATGGCTCTGGTCGCTTCCAGCCCGTCCATCACAGGCATCATGACATCCATCAGCACTGCGTCATAGGTTTTTCCTTGCAGGGCGACAAGCGCCTCCTGACCGTTGCCCGCTATATCAACCAGAATGCCAACTCTTGTCAAGAGTTGACTTGCCACCATCTGGTTTGTCAGGTTGTCCTCCACCACCAGCACCTGTTTGCCAGCCAGGGCCATGAACTGTTTTTTGTCGCTTTCCGGCGGAGGCGAAAGAGGGTTGGGTGGTGTGGTTGTTGTTCCAAGGCAGGCGGCAATTGTTTCGTACAGGTATGATTGTTTTATCGGCTTGCTTAGGAGGCTGACCCTAGGGCAGCCCTTGAGGTCTTTAAAGGTTGTTTCCGTATCGAGCGGAGTGAGGATAATGACCGGAGTTGCGAGTTCGTCCGGGTGGTTGGCTCCCCATTTTTTCAGGAAGATGGGCAGATCGAGTCCGGCCAGGGAGCTGTCAAGGATAAGGATGGCATGATCATGGGTTGGTTGGGCCATGGGCAGGTGTGCGCCGTCTGTTGCCAAAAACGGGACGGGTTCGGGTCGGCAACCGAAAGCGGTGAGCATCTCCAGCAAGGTTTCCCGCAGGGCAGGATGATCGGTCGCCACCAGAACTTTGGCGCCGGAAACGGAGGTCGGAAGAGTGAGAGGCTGTTGTTTCTCCGAAGGTTGCAGTTGGACGCTGATGGTGAAGTGGAAGGTACTGCCTTTGCCTGGCTCGCTTTCGGCGTTGATTTCTCCGCCCATCAGGGTGACCAACTGCCTGCTGATGGCAAGACCAAGGCCGGTTCCTCCGTATAGCCGTGAGGTTGAGCTGTCTGCCTGGGTGTATTCGCCGAAGAGTTGCCTGATCTGATCATGGTTGATCCCGCTGCCGGTATCTCGCACGAAAAAATGCAGTATTGCCTTGTCATCGTTTTGTTTTTCACAGTGCGCTGTGATGGCGACCTCGCCTTTCTCCGTAAATTTGATGGCGTTGTTGACAAGATTGATCAGAATCTGCCGTAGGCGGAGGGCGTCCCCCATCATGCCACAGGGCGGATTGTCGTGCACGATGAGCAGTAACTCAAGGCCCTTGTCGGCAGCTTGCTTGCCGAACAGGTCCGCAAGGCTCTCCACGGTTTCCCGCAGATCAAAATTGACGCATTCGAGATCAAGGCGTCCGGCTTCGATCTTTGAGAAATCGAGGATGTCATTGATCAGGGTAAGCAGCGCCTTGCCTGAGTCCTGGATAATGGAGAGATACTGTTGCAGCTTTGCTGTTTCCGCCATTTTTGCCGCCATGTTCGCCATGCCGAGGATGGCGTTCATCGGGGTGCGGATCTCGTGGCTCATGGAGGCGAGAAACTGGGATTTCGCCTTGCTGGCCGCATCTGCCCGTGCCTCCGCTTTTTGCCGTTTCTCGGCTTCCTTGGCAAGGTATTCATTGGCCCGACTCAGGTCTGCCGTGCGATCTTTAACCAAGGTCTCCAGGGAGTTTTTAAACTGTTCCAGGTCGTGGAAGGATTTTTCCAGCTCGCTGTGGGCTTCTTCGAGCTGCTTGGCATAGACGGTCTGCATCTGTTCCTTGTCCTGTTTCATGAGCTGGAAACGATCGGCGAGCCCCATGGACAGCAAAATAACCTCCCAGGCCGAACCGATCTGGATGCCCCAGTGGGTAATGAAGGTGTGGGGCAGGAGACCGAAGGTTTTTAGGGCATACACCGTTACCCCCAGCATGGAAACAGACCAGGCCAGGAAATAATAACGGGCTGGCCGGTAGCCTTTGATCATGCAGATAAAACCCGCAACGATCAGGGCAACTACGGTCAGGCTCATCAGGGTAGCCAGGCGGATGCTCAGATTGTAGCCGACAAAAAAAGTCAGGCCTGCGCCAATTATGGAAAGGACTAGGCCTGCCCGGAGAATGCCATCAATTCTGGGGACGTTTCTTGCTGTTTCGAGAATGTTCCGTGTGAACTGGGTGGCGAAGATGTAAGCGAGGAAAATAAACAAGGGTGTGCAGTTATTGGCCCACCATATCTGGTTGGGCCAGAAATACTGGAAAGCCATGCCATTGAGGCTCAACTGGAACAGCATGTAAGTGAAGACAAAAAGGACGTAGTAGAGATAGGTGCTGTCCTTGAGGCCAAGGTAGATGAAAAAATTGTAGAGCATCATGACCAGCAGGATGCCGTAATAAATGCCCAGCAGGGTCTGTTCCAGGCTGATTTCTCCGGCCAAACAGGCAGGGGAATGCAGGGTGAGCGGCAGGTTCAGGGAGCTGGTCGTCTCGCAGCGGAGGTACAGGGTTTTTTGCTCGCCGGGTGCAAGCCTGACCGGGAAGATGTTGTTTTTGTGCTGGATGGTCCTTTGGGTGAAAGGAAGGCTGTCTCCTGCCTTGCAAACAGTAAAGGTGCCGGTGTTGGTGGGGGTATACAAATCCAGATGGTCAAGAAGAGGGTATTTTGCCTCGAGAAAGTATTCCACGGAATTTGGTAGGCTGTTTTTTACGGTAAAACGAGCCCAGACAGCCGAAGTGGTAAAGCCGAAGCTGGGGGTGTCGGAGGTCGAGGGAGTAAATCTGGACTCGGCTTGCCCTGAAACAATGTCGGTGATCGTCAGATTTTTGCTTGAATCTTCAAACAGTTCGAGATGCCTCGCCAGGGAATATGAGCCTTGTTCCGGGGCAAGAATCACCGGCACAGGCATGGCCCGGACAGCGGTCGGAGTCATCAGAAGGCAAAAAAGAGTGAAGGCCAGGCGGCAACACACCTTATGTGATCTGGTGCGTATGGGGATTTTGCGTGTGCATGACAGCATGATTATTGGCCTTGTTTTTCCGTGGTCCAAGAGAGAGTGTAAAGAATACGTTCAGTATAAACATAAAAAACAAGGCAAAAACAATATCTTTATTGAGTTTTATCAGCTGGTTAATAAATGCGGTTGTTTCTGGATGCAACTGGGGGTGAGGAAACAGCGGGGAAGATGGAGGCGGCACAATAATTATGGGTGAATTATGCCACATAGTGGTAGAATTCTAGTGTATGAGAATGTGGGCAACCGTCCGAATTGTTTCAAATGCAATGCAGGAGGTTACAAGATGAAAGAAAAAATAGCAGTCGTTGTCATGGCGGCAGCATTCTTGGTCTTGCTGTCTCAGGGGTTGGTTCTAGCCGAAGATGGAGGAGAGGCGGCCTACCGTTTTGATCCGTTTATCCAGTCCAGCCGGGCTCTTGAGTATAAGAATCTCTGGGCCGGGTACAACCTCTTTAAGGGCAACTGCAAGAGTTGTCACTTCAGGGGAAACGATAAGGGCGCCCAGTTTCTGTCTACAGATTCGCGGACCATGCGGGGCTGGAACGCGCTTTTTTACAAAAAAAACGTGCGCTGCGCCAGGGAAGGTTCTTGGGCCAAGCTTTCCCCGGAAGATCTGCTGGTTATAAACGATTATCTCTACAGCAATGCCTATGACACCTGGGATCCAAATACTTCCAAAAGCTGCGGCTGATAAGCCTCGGCTGCTCCCGGTCCGGGGGCGATAACAATCAGATTCTGGTGAAGTTCCAGCTCAGCGGCTGGCCGTCTTTGTAAGGGAGATGGCCATGGAAGATGCGGGGGTCGGAGTCAAAAACCAGAGGCAAAAAATAGCGGTCTCCTTCCCACATCGGCAGGAGATGCAGACGATCAATGGGGTGCCAGGCGAGCGCCCCTTCTTCATTTGTGGGGAAGGGGGTGCCGTGGAAGCAGTCGATCCGGAAGATAAATCCCAGCCAGTCCTCCCCGTGCGGCCCGAATCCGGGCCAGTTGATGGTTCCACGCAGCAGAATTTTGTTGCAGTCGATCCCGGCTTCTTCCTTGATTTCTCGGGTCATGCAGGTAAGAACATCTTCGTCTGGCCGCATTTTGCCGCCAAGGCCGTTGTACTTGCCCAGGTGGGCGTCGGTCGGCCGGGCATTGCGATGGACAAGAAGGGTCTGGGTCCGGTCTGGCGAGAGAATGTAGCCCAGGGTACCGATGATGGGGGTGTAAGTCATGAGCGTCCTGCGTCGGGAATAGCTAAAAGGTTTTTAATATAGTTTCTTTCAAAATTTGACATGATTATATACCATGATTCCTGGTAGGAAAATAGGTGCGGTCAGGCGGGGCCTGCTCATAGCTTTTGCCTTAAGCCGTTGCGGAAAAATAACGTGGGCATTTCTTATGGCCAGAACGGCAGCAGCGCCAGCGGCGTAAGGAGCCGTAAGGGAACGGCCAGAATTGTACAGGTTATTTTTTAAACGGCTCCTAAAATATCGGAGTGAAAATGGCAATCCTTATTGTTGACGATATTCCTGTAAACCTGATGCTGCTTGAGGAAATGCTGCAGCAGGAGGGGTATTCGGATATTTATTGTGTCAGAAGCGGCCAAGAGGCCCTGGAAATGCTTGCCTCAACCGAGGAGGCCGAGGCGGAGGAGAAAAGGGTCGACCTCATCCTCATGGATGTCATGATGCCAGGTATGGACGGGATCGAGGCCTGCCAGCGGATAAAGGCGCAGGATGGATTGCGGGATATTCCGGTGATCATGGTCACGATCCGTGATGACGATGAGGCGCTGGCCCAGGCCTTTGCCATGGGGGCGACAGACTATATCATCAAACCGGTCAAGGAGATTGAGCTGCTGGCCAGGGTTCGTGCCGCCCTGAGGCTGAAGCGGGAAACCGATCGACGCAAGGCGCGGGAGCAGGAGCTGGTCGAGCTTACCCGCCAACTGGACACCATGAACCGTCGCCTGATGCACATGGTGCCGCGCGATAGCCTAACCGAGGTGGGCAATCGCCGTTATTTTGACGAAATCTTGGGCAGAGAATGGAATCGGGCCAGGCGGGAAGCGGTGCCGCTTTCCCTGCTCATGGTGGATCTTGATGATTTTAAAAAATTTAATGAGGCTCATGGCCGGGACAAGGGAGACGAATGCCTGCGGAAGGTGGCCGACATCTTGCGTTGTGTCCTCAAGCGGGCTGGAGATACCGTGGTCCGTTATGGCGGCGAGGAGTTTGCCGCCATCCTACCCAACACCCCCAATGGGGGCGCCCTGGTCGTGGCCCATGAATTCATGGAGCAGTTGGCTGCGTTGAATATCAGCTGCGGCGGGGCGTTAATAGGGGTGAGCCTGACGGCGAGTATCGGTTTGGCAACGGCCGAACCGTGTCGCGGTTCGGATATGCAGGGGCTGGTAATTGCGGCGGAGGGGGCGCACTACCTGGCCAAGGGTGAAGGGGGCAACCGGATCAAGGTGGCCCTTGATTGTCAGTAATTCGTAATAGGGGTCTAGTTTTTTGTGATCCATGATTTGGTAGGGGATATGGCAGAAGAAACGGCGGCAGAGACGCAGAAGCATCTTCTCATTCTTAAGAACGCGGTTGAAAATACCAACGAGGCTTTTGTCACCATCGATGAAAGCTCCACGGTGATTTTTTTCAACAAGGCGGCGGAGAGGATGTTCGGCTATGATCGGGCGGAGGTTCTCGGCCAGAATCTGATGAAGATTTTGACCCCCATGTGCCGGGCCGGACATGAGCTGGCAGTGGCACGTTACGTCCGAACCGGGGAGGCAACCTTGATAGGGCACGAGACGGAATTGACGGTGGCCAGTAAAAACGGGGAGACCTTTCCTGCCTCCATCTCTTTTTCCGTGGCAGATATTGAGGGGCAGCTCTATTTTACCGGTCTGGTCAGAGATCTCTCCGACACCAGAAATCTGGAGGATCGTCTTGCCCAAAACGAGCGGTTGGCCGCGCTGGGGCAGACCGTGGCCGAGATCAACCACGAAATAAAAAACCCGCTGATCATGATTGGCGGGTTTGCCCGCCAGCTATTGAAGAAGGCAACGGAGGAGAAAGACAGAGCCAAGCTGACCATTATCGTCGATGAGGTCACCCGCCTGGAGCATCTGCTTGCGGGTCTCAAGGAGTTGTACAAGCCACCGCAGCTCAATCTGGTGGGAATCTCCCTGAATGAACTTCTCGAAGAGGTCGTTGATCTCGCGCATTCCTATTCCGGCGGCAAGGGGATTGACATCCATTTTGCGCCTGGCACCGATGTTGTGGTCGAGGTGGACCGGGAGAAGATGAAGCAGGTGTTGCTGAATCTGGTGAAGAATGGGATTGAAGCGACTCCGTCGGGGGGGAAGGTCGTGGTCAGCACCAGGGTGCAGGAGCATCTGGTGGAGGTTGACGTGACGGACACCGGGGAGGGGATTCCCGAGGAGATTAAAAAAAGAATCTTCCTGCCTTTCTTTACCACGAAAGAGCAGGGAACCGGCCTGGGTCTTTGCATCTCCAAAAGGATTATCGAGGACCACCCCGGTTGCTCGTTTCACCTAGACAGCGAGGAAGGCAAGGGCACTGTCGCCACCATCGGTCTCCGCCGCAGTAAGTTGTAGTATCCTCATGTTGGTAGACCCTTGAACAGCAGTTCCCGTTCGCGTTGGCGGATATAGCGGGTTAGTTCATCCTCTTCCTTCCGTTTGCTTTGGAAGGCCACCCCATAAAAGACAAGACCCATATGCCGGTCATGGAAGGTTCTGACCACTTCTCCCTGGGGTATCTTTTGTTGCTGCCAGCCGGCAAGAAGGTCTCCGCTTTCCTTGGCCGGAATGGACAGGGCTATGTCCTGAATGGCGGTTCGCGGCAACTCCACCGGTTTTTTGGAAAAAAAGAGCATGCCCACGGCGCTGACATTTCTTACCTTCAGACCGGTGTGCAGGTTGTTGTTGCTCCGGAAGGAAACATGGCAGCCGTGCGGCATATCGACCCGGTAGCTGGCCCGGCGTTGCAGGCGGAAAATTTCACTCGGCGGGGAAGATTGCAAGGTATCCGCAGATTCGGCCAGGATACGCAGGTCAAAATGGGTGGTAAGCCGTGCCTCATCCTTGAAAATAAGCCGGATTTTTTGGCAGGCGCACCAGTCGCGGGGCTTATCGATGAGCAGGCCCTGGGCGTTTGCGCCGATCAGGATGGCGGGGCCGGACTGGTAGCCTTTGCTGGCAAGAAAGATCGGGAGATGCTCAGCCACGAGTCGGGTGACAGCTTGGCCGATAAGCTCGCTTGAAACTGAGCTTTCATAGCCAGCGCCGATGTCCTGCCAGCCGGAAACGGAGAGAGTTTTTTTCATGGGCTATGTTAATCCTTTGAACGCATTGATGTTCAAAGGAAACTACGCGGAATGGTGCGGGCAGGCAATAAGGGGTACTCTGTATTTTTCCTGACAAATTGATTCAGGTTGCGATGCCGACGCGGTTGCGCCCGGCTTTTTTGGCTTCGAGCATGGCGGTGTCGGCCTGTTTGATAAAGTCGGAAAGATCAGGCGGGGCGGTTGCCTCCGGGGAGTAGCACGCCACGCCGAAGGTGGCGGTGACCCGGATCTGCTGCTGGTCAACGAGGCTGGTTTGGTTCTCAATGGCTTGGCGCAGGCGTTCCGCCAGAGCGCTTGCTTGCGCCAAATCGGTTTCCGGCAAGATCATAAGAAATTCCTCCCCGCCGTAACGGCCGAGGATGTCGGTTTGGCGGCATTGCTCCTGGGAGGTAGCGCTGATTGCTTTGAGCACTGTATCGCCAGCTTCATGGCCGTAGGTGTCATTAACCCGTTTGAAATGGTCCGCATCAAAAAATATGCAGGAAATGGGATGACGGTAGCGGCTGGTGCGGTCAAGTTCCTCCCGAAAGCGGGTGAGGAGAAAACGGCGGTTTTTCAGCTTGGTCAGGTAATCGGTTGTCGCCATCTCCCGAATGAGCTCTTCCGCTGCCAGCAGTTTTTTCTGGAGCGCAACAACCAGGCGGAGGACGATTCCCAGGAAAGAGGCCAGCGTCACCGCGAACAGCAGGCCAAGGAGCAGTCTGTTCAGCATCAGGGCGCGTTCCATTCCCTCAATATTGAAGCGGACGCTGATGCCGCCGCGCACATCGCCAAGTTTGTATCCCTGCGCGGCATGGCAGGAGAGGCAGGCCTGCTCGACAAAAAGCGGCGCCATGTAGCGGTAATAGGTGGC
>JAPLJH010000014.1 GCA_026388695.1 Deltaproteobacteria bacterium
AATCTGACAGCATTGTTCTCTCCTGTCTCTCTTTCGCCGATTACGCCCGGACATCCGCCACCGAGGGCCTCGCCCCCGTTATGGTCAACACCGGCCCCAGTGTCTTAAAACTCAATAACCAAACGGGCCTTTTTCATCCGGGTAAACGGAATTTCTATCATACCATGGTCGGTGCGCAACGTTACCGACTCCTGCGTAACATCTTCAATCAGGCCAATGCACTGGTTCAGCCCGTCAATGGGTTCCCTTACAACCACCTTGGCCTTTTTCCCCTTGCAGCGCACGAAATCCCTTTCCCTTTTCAGGGGCCGATCAAGGCCGGGTGAAGAAACCTCAAGGCTATACGACTGTTCAATCGGGTCCTCCACCTCAAGAAGATGGGCGACCTCCCGACTGATCCGGGAGCAATCATCAATGCCGATGCCATTTTCTTTATCGATAATCAGACGGAGAACCCACCCCGGAGCCTCACGCCTGAACTGTAGCTCTACCAGCTCACAACCAGACCCATCGACCACCGGCCCGACAAGCTCCGTCAGCCGCCGAACCAGGGGTGACTCTATAGCCTCTTCTTCCATAGCACAGTATACCAATAAAAAAAGCGGGCCTGAGCCCACTTTCTAAAAAAATCACAACCGAATCGGAATGACCGGTTCTTTCAATACAAAACAATGCCGCCTAGCCGGGACAGCACCCTTGCACCACAAGAAAACATTGCGTTTTCTTCCCAGCAGGCGCCGAAATCATCGGCACTAGACTGGAGCGGGAAACGGGATTCGAACCCGCGACCTTCAGCTTGGGAAGCTGACACTCTACCACTGAGTTATTCCCGCTGGCCCGAATAATTCTGTAGATTATACAATTATTTTATCAGTTGTCAAGAGTCTCCCCGCATCCTGGCGGAAACTCTACGAAAGACAGGCCATGGGCCTGGGGTGAACCGGCTACTGAAAAACTCTTCTCCACAGCCCACTTGCAATCCAAGAACGGGTCGGCGTTGAAAACCAGGCCGCCTTTTGTGGCCTTCTGTTAGAGGATGGCGCGGACAGCATCCGTGGCCAGTTGCAGGATCGGATCTGGCACAAGCCCCATGGCGATGATGATCATGACCAGGACGATACTTACTGCCTTGGCGACACCCCCAACAGCCACGACGGGGCGATCTTCCGGGCTGGCCGAGTAAGTTACCCGAACCACGGACAGATAGTAATAAATGGAGATGGCGGTATTGATGGCCGCCAAAATGACCAAGGGAAGATGCCCGGCCTTATATGCCCCAGTCAGCAGCATGAATTTACCCATGAATCCGACAAACGGAGGGATACCGGCCATGGCAAACATGCTGACCGCCAGGGTCAGAGCAAGCAAGGGGGCACGCTTGTGCAGCCCGCTCAAATCATCGACCGCCAGATTCTCGCCGTGTTCGGACACCTTGCAGATGACCAGAAAAGCGGCAAGGTTCATCACCAGATACCCGACGATATAATAGAGCGAGGTGGCGTAGCCGACCTCCTGCATGGTGACAAGACCCAACAGAACATACCCGGCATGGGCTATACCCGAGAACCCGAGCATTCTTTTCATGTCGGTCTGAACCAAGGCGACAAGATTGCCATAGAACATCGAACAAACCGAAAGGACGACAAGCAACGTGACAATGGCCTGCCCCTCCGGGGTGGCCATTGCAGTGAGCCGAATAAGCATGGCCACGGCCGCGACCTTGGGCACCGAGGCGATAAACGCGGTAGTTTCGTTGGAAGCCCCCTGATAGACATCCGGCACCCAGGAATGGAAGGGGAAGACGGCCAGCTTGAAGAAGAAACCACCCAGGACCATGGCGATGGCAATAAGGGCGGCGGGGCTGCCCATCATCTGGTGGAGTCTGGGCAAAAGCTCGACCAGGTAGGTGGTGCCGGTGAGACCAAACAGGTAACTCATGCCAAAGAGCATAACGCCGGTGGCGACCACCCCGAAAAGGATGTACTTGATCGCCGACTCCATCTGCATCCGCAACCCCGTCCGGTCATCACGCATGGGCACCAGGATATAGAGGGAGTAGGAGGAGAGCTCCAGCGCAATGAACATGGTGAGTAGCTCAACGCTGCTCACCAGCATGATGAGGCCCAGGGTGCTCAAGGTCAGGAACAGGTAATACTCGGGCCGAATCTCATCATCGATCCCCTTCAGCTCGGTGCTGAACAGCAGAACAACCGAAAACCCCATGGCAATGACGAGCTTCATAAGCTGCGAGAAGAAATCAATCCGATACGCCTCGTAAAACAGGCTGCCCTCCTGGCGCACACAGGCCAGGCAGACCAGGACATTGATCAGCGCCAAACCCAGCGTCACGGCGCGAGCCTTTTTGCCGCCAACCTTGCCGGTACTGATCAAAAAAAGAACCAGACTCCCCAAGAGAAGCAATAATTCTGGAGCAAACAGCATGAGCTTCATTGTGTATCCTTTGCGTAAGTAACTTATAAACCTTGAAAAAGTTCCGTTACGGAATCATCAGCTTGGCAACAGAAACAGCGGCTCCACCCGAGGCAACCCCCACCTGCTCGATGAGATGGGTAACACTCACATGCATTACTCTCAGAAACGGCTCCGGAGACAGGCCAATCCAGAAAACAAAAAAGAGCAAGGGGGCCAGGGTCACCATCTCGCGGAGGTTCAAATCCAGGATGCCGGTATGATCCGGATTCACCGGCCTGCCCCACACCACCCGCTGGAGCATGCGGAACATATAGGCCGCAGCCAGGATCGCGCCCGGAATGGCGAAGGCCGAGACGATCTTATTGTTGGTAAAGCTACCGACCAGGATCATGAACTCTCCCACAAAACTGTTGGTTCCGGGGAAGGCCAGGGAGGAAAGCGAGAAAAACGCAAGAAAGCTGACATACACCGGCATGTATTTGCCAAGCCCTGCCGCAGAGTCAAGTTCCCGGCTGTGGGTCCGCTCATAAATCATGCCCACGCAGAAGAAGAGTGCGCCGGTGGTAATACCATGGTTGATCATCTGTAGGAGCGCGCCTTCCAACCCCTGCTGGTTCAAGACGAAAATACCAAGGGTGACAAAACCCATGTGCCCGACGCTGGAGTAGGCAATCAGTTTTTTCATGTCCTGCTGGGCCAGGGCGGTGAAGCCGCCGTAGAGAATACCGACCACCGAGAGCCACAGGATATAGGGAACAAAGATCATGGTGGCTTCAGGGGTTATGGGCAGGCAAAAACGTAAGAAGCCATAGGTTCCCATCTTCAACAGAATCGAGGCCAGGATGACACTGCCGGCGGTGGGCGCCTCAACATGGGCGGCGGGCAACCAGGTGTGGAAGGGAAACATCGGTACCTTGATAGCAAAGGCCAGAAAAAAGGCCAGGAAGACCACAACCTGAAAGTTGGTGGAATAATCCTGCCCCATCAAGGCGGGAATGCTGAAGGTGCCCTGGTCCAGATAGAGGCCGATAATGGCAACCAAAAGCAGGACTGAGCCCGCCAGGGTGTAGAGAAAAAATTTGGTCGAGGCATACACCTTGCGGGGGCCGCCCCATACGGCGATCAACAGATACATGGGAATGAGCATCGCTTCCCACAACAGGTAAAAGAGAATGAAATCAAGGGCCATGAACACGCCGAGCATGGAGGTTTCCATGAGCAGCAGGCAGATCATGAATTCCTTGACCCGTTTGTCAATGTACCGCCAGGAACCGAGAACACACAGGGGCATGATCATGGTGGTCAGCAAAACCAGGAGCAGGGAAATCCCGTCGATCCCCAGGGTGTAATTGATATTCAGGGCCGAGATCCAGGAGGCGTGTTCGCCAAACTGATATTTGGCGGTGGTCGCATCAAAATTCCAGTAGAGGGGCAGGGAGACCAGGGCAGTAACCACGGTCACCAGCATTGTCCAGTTCTTGGCCGCTGTATCCCCGGGAATACATAACAAGATCAGGGCACCAACCAAGGGCAGAAAGATCAGGGCACTCAGAATGGGAAACCCCATCGAATTCATTATCAAAAAGTCCATTCCCACTATCCTCGGCAATAAATATTAGGCAAATACGTATAAAACGAGCGCAACA
>JAPLJH010000055.1 GCA_026388695.1 Deltaproteobacteria bacterium
CCCTGCCGCAACTTGCAAATCCGGGCTGAGACAAATGGCATTTCCACTGAAGAAGACAATTCATGCCACCGCAATCTCGGTCGCTTTGATTCTTGTGGCCCTGCTGTGCCTCGGAGTCAGACAGTACCAACTGTATCGCAATCATGTTGAGGTCAGCCAACAAACCGAAAAACTCATCTTCCAGTTTTCCATCATTCGGGAACATGTGACCGAAAACCTGCTGGAAGGCCAGTATGGTGGTCTGGCCTCGGTGAGCGCGGAGCTGGAGGAACTCAATCGAAATCTGGCTTCTGTTATCGGGAACCGGTTCATAGACGACCATTATAAGCTTACCTTAGCCAATGCCGTTGATCTGCCCGGCCTTGTTCTGCTGGTGAGAAAGATCAGCGCCGGGCCGGTCAAGCCGGAAAATCTGCGGCAACTCAATACCGAGATTCGCACCCTGGGCGAGCGGCTCATGCTTTTTGACCGGGTGTTGGTCGAGCACGGCAAACGTGAGCTGATCAGCTTTCAGAATGTGGTGATCGGCGCTCTGGCCCTGGTGGTCAGCCTGATCATTGTCCTGCTCCTCTTTTTTCAGCGGCGACTGATCGCCCCGTTGCTGGATCTTGTTCAGCAGGTGAAAGAAGTGGCCTCCGGCACCAGGCCGGGGTTGTCCATTGCCGGGAGAAGTGGGGAGATCTCCGAGCTGGCCTATTCCTTCCACGACCTCTTGATGGCCCGCGACATTACCGCCCAGGGTTTGGCAAAATTTCAACGGGTGGCCTCGGCGGTTAAGGGGGCGCAACTGACAATCGCCAGGGCGAAAACCAAGGATTCCTTGTTCAAGGAGGTGTGCCGGGCCCTGCTTGCGAACCACGAATATTGCCTGGTCTGGATCGGCCAGGCCGACGAGACCGGGGAGATCATGCCGGTGACCGCGGACGGCGCAACCTCCATGAGCAACAAGGAATGCGAGGCCTGCATGGCCGTGCTTCTTACCGAGGCCGAGGAAAAGGGGCTGGAGCAGAATCCAGCGGCCCTGGCCTTGCGCTCCAAAGCACCGGTGGTGCGTATGGATATCCTGGCCGGGATTCCCAAGGGGTTGCTCAAGGGAACACCCCTCGCTGACGGGCAGGCGGCCTGCGCTGCGCTGCCGATCCTCTGGCAAAATACTGTTTACGGGGTGCTTTCCATCTACGCCCTCTCTCCTATGGATTTTGACCCTAAGGAGATGGAGCTGCTCGAAGGGTTGGCCGGCGACCTCGGTCTCGCTTTGCATACCCTTGAGGGGCAGCAGCATCTGGCCAGCAGGGAGAATCTGCATGGACGGCTTTTTGAGGCCCTGCGGGTGATTCAGCTGACCCTGTCGCCGACAGGGACTATCCTTGACGCAAACTCGGTTTTTGGTGACATGGCCGGTTGTGGGGCCGATCAGATCCCGGGCCGTCTGTGGCGTGATTTTCTGGTGAAGGGAAAGCCTGGCCTGGCCGATGACACCTCCGGGTTGATGGAAAAACTGCGTTCGGCAGAGGGTGCTCCTCTGGCTTTTTCCTGGGTTACCCCCCCCCAGCGTTTCCTCTGTCGAGTTGTCCCTGACCGGG
Organism: Deltaproteobacteria bacterium; assembly: GCA_026388695.1. Classification (GTDB taxonomy): domain Bacteria; phylum Desulfobacterota; class Desulfobulbia; order Desulfobulbales; family Desulfurivibrionaceae; genus Thiovibrio. The sequence goes on from JAPLJH010000055.1 coordinate 1,584, forward strand.
AAACGGACGGGGAGCTGGAACGCCTGATCCTGGTGGGGTATCCCCTTGCCCGACAGGAAATGGTCGGGGGGCGGGAGGTGGGGTTGCGGCTGGAAATGATCGCGGCCCTGGCTAGCGGAGTGTCGCATGAGGTGAGTGATCTCAGCAACGGGTTGATCAACTATGCGCAGGTGCTGGCCGATGAGGAGCAGCTTAAGAGGCCGGGTCACCCGGAAAACGAACTGGTTCTCAAAATCATCGAGACTGGCGAACGCATTGCCGGGATAGTCCGCAAGTTCATCCTCTATGGTCAGGAAGAGGGGGCGACGGCGGGAGAGTTTCTGCCGGTGGGCACCGTGCTGGAGGATGCCCTGTTGCTCATCGGCTATCATCTGAGAAGCGAGGGCATTGGGGTGGAGGTCGCTCTGGAAGCTGCGCCGCCAGAGCTTCCGGTGCATGCCCAGCATATGCAGCAGGTTTTTTTGAGCATTCTGGGCAGCATCCGCATCGCTCTTGCCGAGAGGTTTGTCGGCAGGGATCCGCAGAAAAAAATTACCATCTCCACGCATACCATGGTGGAGAATGGCCAGGGGCGGGTGTTTGAGATCAGTATCGTGGAGCACGGGGCAGTGATCCCGCTGGGTCGCCTGCCGGAGCCCGGACACGGCAAGGATGCCACAGCCCCTGGGTGGGGGCGGGTGCTTGCTGTCTGCCGCCGGATTGTTGAAGACCACGGCGGTCTCCTACTGATCAGCGGGGAAGAAGGACGATATACCAGGATAGTGCTCAGTTTTCCCTTAAAGGGTGATTGATCGCCGTTGTTGCACACCACAGAGAGAATGAAAAGGATTGCCATGCAATGTCAAGCCCACCCCTCAATCTACCGGATTTCCGCCGCAGCCGAGATGCTGGCCCTACACCCGCGCACCTTGCGCAATTATGAAAAAGCAGGGCTTGTCACCCCGAGCCGCAAGGGAAAATGGCGGTATTACAGCGCCGATGACATCGCTTGGATCAGGTGTCTTTTTAGCATGATCCACGCCGGCGGCATCACCATCGCCTCCATAGGCAAGCTGTTGCACTATGCCCCCTGCTGGGAGGTTGCCGACTGCCCTTTGGGAAAACGCAGGCAATGTCCGGTGTATCTGCAGCGGAGCAGAGAGCCTCGCTGAAAATCGGGGTGATGCCCCACGTGTTTATTGCCGCAGTAAGACCCAGCTACACCAGCGGTCGTTCCGCCTTCGCTCCAGAAAGGTGATTCCGTTCTGCGGCAGGGCGGCGAGCAGATCCTCTTCCATGCCGGAGATAAAGCCGGAGAGCAGGTAGAGTTTTGCCTGCCAGAAATCGGGATTCTCGAAGAGTTCCAGCATCAACCCCTTGTAGAGATTGGCCATCACCAGATCCACCCTGGTGTCCGGGCATTGCTTGCGCAGATCGGCTTCCAGCACCGTAACCCGATCCTGCACCCCATTGGCCAGGCAGTTGGCGCGGGCTACCTCACAGGCCAGCCGGTTGTTGTCGCAGGCGGTAATCCGGCCCACCCCCCGTTTTGCTGCGGCAATGGCCAGCAGCCCTGTGCCGCAGCCCAGATCCAGGGCGGTGTTGATGGTGATCTCGGGGCTGGCCGTATATTTGAGCAGCCCTTCCAGGCAGAGGCGGGTGGAGGGGTGGAAGCCGCTGCCAAAGATAACGCTTGGGTCCAATACGACATCCGCCTTTGTCTTTTCCCAAACCGGAGCCACGGTAAAGCCGTCCACCGTGAAGGTCTCGATTTCTCGGCCCGCCTCCCAATCCGTATAGTCCAGGTCCGCCTCATAGATAAGCTTGGCCCCCGAGGCCTCACAGATGCTTTTGACCAGTCGTTCCTTGGGCCGGTGGAAAAAGAGGATGGCGGTTTCGTCCTCGATCCAGGTGCCGATGAGATCCGGGTCGTCGATGGCCGGGAGATCCTTGAGGTCGAGATGGTAGGTGTAGAGGCGGCTGTAACGGGTATAGGGGGGACGGAGCATGGGGAGAATCCGGGTCAGGGGGCAAGGGAGATTTTCGTCCGGCGCTCGACCGGCGGGGTGGCGGGGTTTTGCAGGTACTGTCTGGCAGCCTGGTTAAGATTCTGGATAAGGGCGACGGCCTCGGCTGTTTTTATGGTGGAGTCATCCGGCGCGGCTGGGGTGCTGGTCGTTTCCTCGGGTTCTGCCGACTCAGGCTTGGCAGGAGGCGGGGTGTGGGCTTGGACGGGGTTGTCGGTGTCGGGTAGGGTGACAGAAACGCCGTTGACCCTGGCCTGCAAGCATAAAGTACGGGGTTGGTCGGGGGAGATGGTCAGGGTGATCTCCTCGGCCAGATGGTTTTTACCGGTTTGGGCATCTTCAAAAATAAGGCGGCTGTTGCTGAGGGCAATAGTGTTCCAGGAAAACCGCAGAGGGAGTATAGGCAGGCTGGACAGGAGTTCATCTAAGGCCTGGCCGAGGTTGTAGCCGCCGTCCTTTTGGTGAACCAGATGCAGAAAGAAGTGTTCCGTTCCTAAGTTGCAGGCGAGCTCTCCGTTGAGCAGGCGTTCCGGTAAAAGGCTGATGGATATTCTGCCTGCGGAGAGCAGCGGGTCTACAGGATCATCGGCTGTAGAAAGTCTTGGCCCGACAATGAGATGGTGCAGGGTCAGGGTGCAGGTGAGCGGGTTGAATTCGGCCCTGGCAATGGTCACCGAACGGTTCATGGCGGCGGCCAGCTGTTTGGGCAGATGGGTGGTGGTCAGGTAGGGAACCAGGAGAAAACTG
>JAPLJH010000110.1 GCA_026388695.1 Deltaproteobacteria bacterium
GGCGATCTCCACAAAGAGGTGCACACCACCAATGCCAATGTCTCCCAGCATCTCTCCATCCTCCGCAACCAGGGAATCATCGCCTACCGCAAGGATGCCAATTTCATCTTCAACCGGATCGCAGAAGGCCGGGTGACCGAACTGATCAAAAACATGCGGGAACTTTTCTGCCAGGTTCCCTGATTTTCATCTGATATACCCGTTGCCGCACCAGCACCACACAGGAGACTGCACCATGACCATCACAGACTGGGTTCATGTTGTTGCCGGCGCCTTCATCCTGATCAGCCTGGCCCTGGGAACCTGGGTCCACCCCTACTGGTTCTTTTTCACCGCCCTTGTCGGGGCCAACCTCTTCCAGTACGGCTTCAGCAAATCCTGCCCGATGGCCTTTATCCTCAAAAAACTCGGGGTACCGGAAAGCCGTTCAGGCCAAGGCTGCTGCCAGAAGTAAATCTTCCCTGCAATTACCGCCTCAACGCCTCGGCAATTGCCAGGCCCACCGGGATAAAAGCCAACCGGGCCTGGGCAGGATCAGCGCAACGCCGCAGTCGGCCAAACACCTGCACCCGCCCCATTTCGGCGATGGTGCGCATATTGTCTGCAACCAGCAGATCGTCTTCATCAAGCGCGGCATCGGAAAATACCACCCCCAGAACCGGAATACCCCTGTGGCGCAAGGCCTCCAGGGTCAGCAGGGTATGGTTGATGGTGCCAAGGCCGCTCCTGGCCACGATCAGGGTGGGGATCCGCAACTCCTTCAGCAAATCCACCAGCAGCAGCTCCCGATTCAGCGGCACCAGCAGCCCGCCAACCCCCTCGACAATGAGCAGTTCATGGCAGGCCAGCATCTCCTGATACCGGGCGCGGATCAACGCCGGATCGATGACCGCTCCCTGTTGCTCCGCAGCGAGATGGGGGGAGGCGGGCAGGGCAAAATGATAGACCACCTGAGTGCTGACCAGCTCCGGGACAAGGGGGAGACCCGCCATGCGCAGGCAGGCCGCCAGATCAGCGGGCGGAGATTCCGGCCCGGTTGCCGCCCATTTCTGGTAGCCGGCATCGCTGCCGTTTTTTCGCAAAAAATCAAGGAGCAGCCCGCAGACATGGGTCTTGCCCACATTGGTGTCCGTGCCGGCAACAAAGATCGCGCTCATTTCTTCCCCCTGACAACAAAGGCCTGATAGGTGGCAGGATACCCGCCATGGGTTGCCTGAAACCAGGCATCAAGCTGGCGCAATCGCCCCCTGGTCAAAGCGCCGGGCAGCTGGCCCCCGCCGGTGCCGGTCTTGCGGATGTGGTCCAGCAGGTCAAGAAGCGCCCCATAATTTCTGCGCTTCAGCTCTTCCTGCACGGAAAACTGCGAGAAAATCTCCGCCAGCATGGCCTCCAGACGCTCCCCTATTGGAAAACCATGGGGCGGCAGGTGCACTTCCTGACCAAAGACCTGGCCCAACCCCTGGGTCAGCTCGCTGAAGGTCCGAGGGCCGAACAGCACCCCGACAAAACGGCCTTGATCGGAAAGCAGCCGGCCAATCTGCCCCAGGGCCGCCCCGAGGTCGTCAAACCATTGCAAGGTGGAATTGGCGCAGATCAGATCAAAGGT
>JAPLJH010000076.1 GCA_026388695.1 Deltaproteobacteria bacterium
TTTTCGCACCAAAAGCACCACCCCGGACGACATGGAGCATACCGGCCTGCACAAATGCCTCACCGCCTTTGATCTCACCCTACTCGGGATCGGGGCGATCATCGGCACCGGTATCTTTGTGCTCACCGGCATCGCCGCCGCCACCCAGGCCGGGCCTGCGGTGGTGTTGTCCTTTGTCGTCGCCGGAATCGCCTGCGCCTTTGCGGCCCTGGCCTATGCCGAACTCGCCTCTGCGGTGGGCGGTTGCGGCAGCGCCTACGGGTACAGCTATGTGGCCTTCGGCGAGCTGATCGCCTGGATCATCGGCTGGGATCTGATCCTGGAATACGGGGTGGCCACCGCTGCCGTGGCCACCGGCTGGGCCGGGTACTTCAACAACGCCCTCACCGCCATGGGCATAGCCCTGCCGGATGCCCTGACCAAGGCCCCCTCCGTGGGCGGGATCATCAACCTGCCGGCCGCCGGTATCGTCCTGATCCTCATGGTCCTGCTCATGCTGGGCATGCGGGAAAGCGCCCGCACCAACATGGTCATGGTTTTTGTCAAGCTGCTGACCATTTCGGTCTTCATCGGCGTGGCCATATTCCATGTCAACCCGGAAAACTGGAGTCCGTTCATGCCCTTTGGCTGGAGCGGCACCAGCCCGGAAGGCAAACCGGTGGGGGTACTGGCTGGCGCGGCCATGGTTTTCTTCGCCTATGTGGGTTTTGACGCGGTTTCCACCGCCGCCGAGGAGGCTAAAAACCCGCAGCGCGACGTGCCCTTCGGCATCCTTTTTTCCCTGATCTTCTGCACCGCCATCTACATCGTGGTCGCCGGGTTGCTCACCGGGATTGTCCCTTACACTGAGCTGAACGTACCCTCACCTGTGGCCCATTCCCTCCAGTTGATCGGGATCAACTGGGCCTCGGCCCTGGTAGCCACCGGGGTCATCGCCGGCCTGACCACGGTGATGCTTGTGCTCTACTACGGGTTAACCCGGGTGTTCTTTGCCATGTCCCGAGACGGCCTATTGTCGCCGTTTTTCGCGGAGATTCACCCCAAAACCAAGACCCCGGTCAGGGTCATCGGCCTCTGCGGTCTGCTGATCTCTGCAATCGCCGGATTCATCCCCTTGGGCGAGCTGGCCGAGCTGGTCAACATCGGCACCCTGGCCGCCTTTGTCCTGGTCTGCCTGGGGGTAATCGTCCTGCGCATCAGGCAACCGCATCTGCACCGACCCTTTAAAAACCCGCTCAACCCGGTGTTCCCGCTGCTCGGCGCCTTCTCTTGCAGCGCGCTCATGGCGTTTTTGCCTTGGGTTACCTGGGTTCGCTTCGCGGTCTGGCTGGTGATCGGAGTCGTGGTCTATTTCTCCTACTCCATCCACCACAGCAAGCTGAACAGGCAGGACGGCTGATCTGAAGCCGAACGTAGAGCTACTGCGGTGACGGAGCACTGATGAAATCCTTTCTGCACCGATTCTTTTCCGGCCACCGGCCCAAGCTCGGCGGCCTTGAGATCCTCAAGTACATCGGCCCAGGATTCATCGTCACCATCGGGTTCATCGATCCGGGGAACTGGGCGACCAACGTGGCTGCCGGCTCGCAGTTCGGCTACAATTTGCTGTGGGTGATAACCCTCTCGACCCTCATCCTTATCCTGGTCCAGCACAACGCGGCCCATCTCGGCATCGTCACGGGGTTGTGCTTATCTGAAGCCGTGGCCAAATTCAGCGGTAAACGCTGGAGCGCCTTCCTGCTCGGCAGCGCCATGCTCGCCTCCATCTCCACCTCGTTGGCGGAGTTGCTCGGCGCGGCCATCGGCCTCAATATGCTGTTCAAAATCCCTGTTCCCCTGGGGACCATCCTCACCGCCGTTGTCGTGGTGGCGGTGGTCCTGGGTAAGGGCTACCGCGCCATCGAGCGCTACATCATCGGCTTTGTCTCGCTCATCGGCCTCTCCTTCATCTATGAGCTCTTCCTGGCCGATGTCAACTGGCCGACCACGGCCAAAAGCCTTTTTGTCCCCACCGTACCCCCTGGCTCCATCATGATCATCATGGCCGTGATCGGGGCGGTGGTCATGCCGCACAACATCTTCCTGCATTCGGAAATCATCCAGAGCCGCCAACTGCATCTGGGCGATGCCGAAAGCATCAAAAAGCACCTGCGTCGCTGGCGGCAGCATCTTTGCCGGATATTTCGGCGAACCCCTGGATGTGACAGACAGCCACTCCCAGCTGGGGATCGTGCTCTCCATCGGCCTTGCCGCCCTGGCCATCCTGTTCCTCACCAATCCCTTCCAGGGCCTGATCTGGAGCCAGGTTGCCCTCAGTATTCAGCTGCCGTGGACGGTTTTTGGGCTCATCGTGCTCACCTCGTCCGAAGAGGTCATGGGCATCCACAAGAACACGGGCATAGAAAAATGGATGCTGTGGGGGATTGGCGTGTTCATTGCGGCATTAAACGCAATCCTGCTGTATAGTTTTTTCTGATTTTGGCCTTGTTTGTTCATCTTCGTGGATGGCAGGGTGTCAAAGATCTGATTTCCCCTAAAATCCTTGCCGCCCCGTCAGCCACTGAAGACCGGGCATTTTTTTGCGACACAATATTACGAGGACGCCATGCTTCATTCTGAAAATACAAAAACCGGGAATACACGATGAGAGCGCTTCTGATAGTTATGATTTTGATCTGCGCTTTTCCCTCCTACTCGCAGGCACAGACGAAGACACAGTCCACGCACAAAAGCCCTGTAGCCGCCAAGAATGCCGGAACGGCCCAGATTATTCATCAGACCGAGATCACCCTGCAAGCACACCAGCAAGCCCTGGAACTTGAGAAGAAAGCAACTGAGAAAAAACTTGCGCGCCTCGCCGCCAAAAATCAGAAATCTGCCCAGGCAAATCGAGAGCAACTGAAAAACAGGCTGAAGGCCCTGGAAGCCACGCTGAAATCAATCAAGCGTGACACAAAAACAGTGGCTGCCGCCCGAAATGACTACCAGAAGAAATTCGGCTCCCTCGTCAGTGTGCAAGCCCAAGAGAAGGGCGCTAAAAAGCAATCGCTTAGCCAGCGCGACATTCTCGCCATTGAGGTATCGGAGTCATCGAAGAGCGCCGTAATGGCCGAGATTTTGAACAAGACAGACGAGAAACGATTGATGCAGATCGTCACAATACTCATCGACCATACGGGAACCATGGATAGCGCGGAAAAAGAATACTGGAGAAACCTGCCGCCATCCACTCCGTTTGAGCATCGATTCAGGCTTCTCGAAATCCTAGCAACCGAACGCCAAAAGCTGGCAGCCCTTGAGCGCACCTGTAAATCCGATATTCAGCAGCTGAACAAACATCATTTGACAGAGTGGGAAAAAGTTAACGCCAAAGGCACCCCGCGAAAACCAAAGGGGCATCGTCCTTAATTCTGAATTGTTCGGTTGATGTCCGTCGCCTTGCTTGGAAATCACGCAAGCAATTACGTCCCTTTTGCCCCCGGAAGAGGCTTTGATCTTGGTCGAAAAGAAGAGGACATCCCTCCGCCATCTTTTACGGGCGCTCCGCTCCCGCAACTACCGCCTCTTCGTCGCGGGGCAAGGCGTGTCCCTGGTCGGGACCTGGATGCAGCACGTTGCCATGAGCTGGCTGGTGTACCGGTTAACCGGTTCTGTCTTGCTCTTGGGGGTTGTCGGTTTCACCAGCCAAATCCCGACCATCTTCATCTCCCCGGTCGCCGGGGTGCTCGCTGACCGCTGGGACCGGCGGCGTCTTCTCCTTGCCACCCAAACACTCGCCCTGTTGCAGGCGGCCTTTCTTGCCCTTGTCGTGCTGACCGGGGTCGTGCAGGTCTGGCAGATCATCCTGCTGAGCCTAATCCTGGGCGTGGTCAACGCCTTTGACATCCCGATTCGCCAATCCTTTGTCGTCGAGATGGTCGAACATCGGGAGGACCTGGGAAACGCCATTGCCCTCAACTCCTCCCTGGTGAACGGGGCGCGGCTCATCGGCCCGGCCATCGCCGGCTTGCTCGTGGCCTCGGTGGGAGAAGGAATCTGTTTTGTCCTGAACGCCCTCAGCTACCTGGCGGTCATCGTGGCCCTTGCGGCCATGCGCATCCCGCCCGCTGCCCATGCCCCGCGCGCCAAGCGGAATCTGCGCCATGAACTCTATGAGGGCTTTATCTACGCATACAACTTTGGCCCGATCCGCAGCATCCTGCTCCTGCTTGCCGTGGTCAGCCTCATGGGGATGCCCTATTCCGTGCTGGTGCCTGTTTTTGCCAAGGACATCCTGCACGGCGGGGCGCACACCTTCGGCTTCTTGATGACTGCCGCAGGCAGCGGCGCCCTGGTCGGCACTCTGTATCTCGCCTCCCGCCAAAGCGTGCGCGGACTCGGCCTGGTGATTGTGCGGGCAACGATTTTTTTCGCGGTCGGGATCGCCATCTTTGCCCTGTCCAGCAATTTCATCCTCTCGCTGGCCGCCCTGGCCTTGACCGGATTTGGCGGCATGACCCTGGTCGCTTCCTGCAACACGGTGCTGCAAACGATTTTGGATGAAGACAAACGCGGCAGGGTGATGAGCTTTTTCACCATGTCGTTCATCGGGATGGCGCCATTGGGAAGTCTCGGGGCCGGATCAATGGCGGGCATTTTCGGCCCGCGTGACACCTTGCTGCTTGGCTGCCTCGGCTGCCTTGTCGGAGCGGCAGTTTTTGCCCGACACCTCCCCCACCTCAGGGAGAAAGTGCGGCCCATCTATCTGCGCATGGGAATCATTCAGGAAGTCGCGAATGGGTTGGAAACCGCGGCGGAACAGCCGCCATTGGTGGAGAACGGTGGACTGAAAAAGATGGAGCCCTAAAACTGGGGACGTAACGCTATTTCCCCTGATTGTCAGCCTGTTCTTGCCACGGCGCGACCTTCAGCAGCAGCACCATCCCCGGCAGCGCCAGCAGCGCGCAGAGAAGAAAGAACCCCATCCAGCCCATCATCTCCACCAGCCAGCCGGTGGCGGCGTTGGCAAAGGTGCGCGGCATGGCGGCGAGGCTGGTGAACAGGGCGAACTGGGTCGCGGTGTAGGCGGGGTGGGTGGTGCGGGCGATGTAGGCGACAAAGGCGGCGGTGCCCAAGCCCACGCCCAAGGCTTCAAGACCGATAACGATAGCCAGTTGCGCCAGCTCCACACTGGTGATCTCGGCGTGGTGTCCCACCGAGGCCAGCCAGGCAAAACCGAAGATAGAGACCACCTGCACCACCCCGAACAGCCACAGCGCACGGTTGATGCCGATCTTCACCATCCATAACCCGCCGAGCAAACCGCCGATAACCGCAGGCCACAGCCCGGCATTCTTGGCGATCAGCCCGATCTGGGTCTTGCTAAAGCCCATGTCCATATAAAACGGGGTGGCCAGCGCGGTGCACATGCTGTCGCCGAGTTTGTACAAAAACAGAAAGGCAAGGATCAGCAGCGCGCTGTTCCAGCCGCTGCGTGTGATGAATTCGTGAAACGGTTCGACCACCGCCTCGCGCAGGGTCTTGGGCGGCGCGGCGCGGTGCGGCTCTTGCACCACAAGGGTCATCGCCACTCCGGGCAGCATGAACAGAGCGGTGGCAATGAACACCAGGTTCCAAGGCAGAAAATCAGCCAGGATCAGCGACAGCGAACCGGGCACCAGACCGGCGATGCGATAGGCATTGACATGCACCGCATTGCCCAGCCCCATCTCGCTATCCGCCAATAATTCGCGGCGGTAGGCATCCAGGACAATGTCCTGGGTGGCGCCAAGGAAGGCAAGCAACGTGGCGATCCAGGCGATGGTGCGCAAATCACTTTGCGGCGAAAACGCGCCCATCATGGCGATCACCAGCAACAGGCCGATCTGGGTCAGCAGCATCCAGCCGCGTCGCCTCCCGAGCAGGGGCAGGGCGTAGCGGTCGAGCAGCGGCGACCACAGGAACTTCCAGGTGTAAGGAAACTGGATCAGCGCGAACAGGCCGATGGTTTTCAGATCAACGTGTTCACTGCGCAGCCAGGCGGGCAGGAGATTGAACAGCAGGTAGAGCGGCAGGCCGGAAGAAAATCCGGTGAACACGCAGATCATCATACGGCGGGTGAAGAGCTGCTGCCAGACGGTCTGGTTGTGCGCCTTGTCCTCTTCCACTTGTGGCCCCCACTGTCGGATAATTGAACCTCTTTTGGGGAGGCTTTTGCATTACAAATCTTAAGGTCCGTAAGTGGCGGTCACTATATCAGGCCGGATTACCCTGGACAATAAGAAACCCGCTTCCCGAAAGGAAAGCGGGTTTCAAAACATCTCCGAACGTTGCCGGACTAATTAAATGGCGAGCGAATCCCCATAATCAAAGAATTGAAAAATTGGGGAGTGTCCCTAATTTCTGTAACTCATGGCCGCTCTGGATAAAATGGGGAGTGTCCCTAATTCTTTCTAATTCTTCATTTCAATCTTGCACATTAGGTCGGACTAACAATTGACTCGAATGATGTCTCCGCTTCACGCGCTAGGACCTGTGCACTTCGAAATTCATCAATAAGCAACTGAATAACATTCACCATTTCGCGTTTCGAACGATTTATTGCTGATGTCATTCGTGGTAGTGATGCAACTGCTTTTTGAAACCCAGAGATATGCTCCTCAACACTTTTCATCGTTTCACGGAATTGGCAGATCGCCTCGAGATTTTCCTTGATCTGTTCGAGATCTTTTCTTTCGATGTTGAACTCGAGAGAAATCGTAGCCGTCTGTATCAGCGCATTCATCCCCGAGTTCAGGTGCTGACTAAAAAGAGGCAGTTCAGCTTTCATTCGATGAACGAACTGATCCATGTCGCCGGCAGCTCTTGCAATTAGACGTTTGGCGGCCTTGCGATTAGCATGGTCTGGCCCAGAATTGAACGCTTCCGTTTCAGCAGTTCGTGCCTGCATTTTTTCACCAATCTCGACCGTTGCATTTGCGATCCGCTCAGTTATCTCTTGAAGCATACCAAACTCGTCTTCGAATTGTTCCATCAGATCAAGAAGCCCTAACTCATCTTCTTTCGCCTGATCGACAAATTTCACAGTGTCAGCTTTTGCTTCGATGAATACAGATGACTGCTCTTTAAGGCAGTTTCGTGACCGCCATGCTTGGACGTGTCGGGTAAGATGAAGACGAACGAGTTTCTCGAACTCCTCGGTGGAGATAAACGACCAAAAAAGCCCACCTTCTTTCCCTAAACTAGCGCGGAAGTCGGCAATTTTTGCAAGCTGTGAGTGGTCGAGCTTTGAAGGCGGGATAGGCGCTGGCGCGTCCTTAAAATAAATCATCATCTGAGGTGACGACCCGTCACGACCATGGCGTTCTTTTGCTAGCTGGAATTCTTCGATTGTGCCGGAACCTGTGCGGCCTGTGGGGGTGCCGAAGCGATACCACATCATTCCGATAAACAAATCAAAATCTTGCGGTATTTGCCCGTTGATGACTGCTTGAGGGTCTTCGCCGAAACTGGGATATGCATGCGTTTCCCACCTAACTAATTCAAGCCGAATACCGAGGTCGCGAGCCCACATGATGTTTAGTTCACGAATCACCTCTTCGAGGCGATTCCTCTCTTCATCGACATCACTGGGTGACGCGACAAACACACTTAAAATAGTCTCATGCCTTGCCATTTAAGCCCCAAAAACAATTTGTTCTCCGGTAAATCAGGAGTGTAGCGAGTAATCTATCCGGGTGCAGCAACCTGTTAAGTGCTTTAGTCAAACAGCTTGCCGAGCTTTAAGGGGACGTTGTGATTTGTTGACTAACCTCTCCCCAAGCCTTGGATTCCTGTTATGGCTGCGCATCCTCTCCTTACTGCGACACTTAGCCAAGAACGGCTCAGATCACCCTATCAAACCTGAGCCCCAACCACAACACAGAAAAAATACGAAAAAAACAGAAGGCACAAAAAAACCCGCGACCATTTCTGGCGCGGGTTTTTTTGTTGTGAGACAAACGGATTGCTCCGCAAAATAAATGGCGGAGAGCGAGGGATTCGAACCCTCGGTAGAACTTTTGATCCTACACTCGCTTAGCAGGCGAGCACCTTCGGCCTACTCGGTCAGCTCTCCACGATTCGTATTCGCATGTTGTTGGCGGAGGAAGTAGGATTCGAACCCACGGTACTTTCGCACAACGGTTTTCAAGACCGCCGCCTTAAACCACTCGGCCATTCCTCCCTCAAGTCCGTCAGTTATGTACCATTTCAAAAATGGTTTTTTTAGTGCGGCCTTCTTTAGCGGACCGCCTCGATAGCCTCGGCCAATTTTTTCACCCCGATGATCTCCATGCCCTTAACCCCACCCTTAGGCACATTGGCGAGGGGAACAATCGCCTTTTTAAAACCATGCTTGGCCGCCTCCCGCAAGCGTTCCTGCCCGCTGGGCACGGGCCGGATCTCACCGGACAGGCCCACCTCGCCGAAGGCCACCAGCTCCACGGGCAGGGGTTTGTTTTTCAGGCTGGAAAAAACCGCCAGGAGCAGGGGCAGATCGGCACTGGTCTCGCTGACCCGCACCCCGCCGGCCACGTTGATGAACACATCCTGGCCATAGGTGGCGATGGAGCCGTGCCGATGCAGCACGGCCAGGAGCATGGCCAGCCGGTTCTGCTCCAGCCCCACCGTAACGCGGCGGGGATTCTCGCTGTGGCTGTCGTCCACCAGGGCCTGCATCTCCACCAATAAAGGGCGGCTGCCTTCCCAGATCGCCATGACCACGCTGCCGGGCATGGCCTCGGCGTTGCGGGAAAGGAAGATGGCCGAGGGGTTTGATATCTCGCGCAGGCCCTTGTCGGTCATGGCAAAGACCCCCAACTCGTTCACCGCGCCGTAGCGGTTTTTCACCGCCCGCATCACCCGGAACCGGGAATCCCCGCCGCCTTCGATGTAGCAGACCACGTCGATGATGTGCTCCAGCACCCTGGGCCCGGCCAGGTCGCCGCTTTTGGTGACATGGCCCACCAGAAAGATGGCCACCCCAGTCTGCTTGGCAAACTGGGTAAGGAGCGCGGCAGACTCCCGCACCTGGCTGACGCTGCCCGGCGCGGACTGGCTATCCGCCACCTGCATGGTCTGGATGGAATCGATCACCATGACCTCGGGACGCTCCTTGAGCGCGGTGGCGCAGATATCCTCCACCCTGGTCTCCGCCAGTAAAAGCAGGGCCTGATCCGGCAACCCCAGTCGCCTGGCGCGCATGGCGATCTGCTGGAGCGACTCCTCGCCGGTCACATAGAGGCATTTGCGGGTAAGGCTCAGGTTGCAGCAGACCTGGAGCAGGCCGGTGCTCTTACCCACCCCCGGATCGCCGCCGATGAGCACCACCGAGCCTGGCACCAGGCCGCCGCCGAGAACCCGATCCAGCTCGCCCATGCCGGTGGAGAAACGAGTCAGCTCATCTTTGCCCACCTCAGCCATGGTCTGCACCTGGGCCAGGGAGCCGGAATAGCCCTGAAACCGGCCCGCCGCCACGGAGGCTGGCTGCTGCTCGGCCAGGGTGTCCCAAGCGCCGCAACCATCGCACTGCCCGGCCCATTTGCTGAACACCCCGCTACAGGCGCTGCACACATACGATATTTTCTCTTTCGCCATTTTTCCCCGCCGCCTTTCCTTTTACCCTTTGCCTTCCAAAGCCTTGCGCACCGTTTCGGCCAGCAGCCGCATGGTCAGGGGCTTCATGATGAAATGACGGACCCCCATGCCCCCGGCCGAGTCTTCGCCGATTGCCGCACTGTATCCGGTGCAGAGGATCACCGGCAGTTCGGGCCGGAGCTTCCGAACCTCCTGGACAAGCTCCACCCCGGACATCTTGGGCATGGTCTGGTCGGTGATCAACAAATCAAAATCCCCAGGCTGGCTGCGAAACTCTTCCAAGGCCTCAAGGGAGTTGGTTCGTGCCGTCACCCGGTAGCCAAGCCCGGAAAGCATAGCCTTGCCCATCTCGGCAATGTTTGTTTCGTCATCAACAAAAAGAATCCGCTCCTGGCCGGAAGGAAGCGACCATTCCTGCACGCTTTCCGCCGCAGCCGCCCCCTTGCCCATCTGCGGCAGATAAACGCGAAAAACCGTGCCCACACCCACGGCGCTTTCCACCTGCACCATGCCACCATAATTCTTGACAATACCATGCACCATTGCCAGCCCCATACCCGAGCCCTTGCCCACCCCCTTGGTGGTGAAATACGGGTCAAAGATGCGCGAGAGAGTCTCCTGCGTCATACCCAGACCGGTGTCGCGGACACTGAGCAGCACATACTGCCCAGGCAGCAGGTCGGCTTCCCCGGCAAGTTCGTCTGCATCCAGTTCCACATTTTTCAGGACCACAGTCAGGACACCGCCCGCCTCCTCCATGGCATGGAAGGCGTTGGTGCAGAGATTCACCACGATCTGATGAATATTGGTGGGATTGGCCAGGATAGCGCCACAGTCCGGATCAATATCCTCACGGATTTCAATGCTCGCCGGGATCGAGGCCCGCAAAAACTTAAGCGCCTCCCTGACGATGGGCCTGGGCGAAATCAGGCTCCGCTCCTCCCCGCCTTTCCGGCTGAAGGCCAGAATCTGCTTCACCAGATCCTTGGCCCGCAGTCCGGCCAGCAGAACCTGCTGGATATCGGCTCCGGCGCCGCCAGCCTCTTGGGGCAAGCTTCTTTTCGCCATCTCGGCATATCCGATAATGGCGGCAAGAATATTGTTGAAATCGTGGGCAATCCCTCCGGCCAGGATGCCGAGGGCCTCCATCTTCTGGGCCTGGCGCAACTGCTCTTCCAGCTGCTTTCTCCCGCTGATGTCATGGCAAATGGCGATGATCTCCAACTGCCCTTCGCTGTGCACCCGTGTACCATTGATTTCCACGGCGGCGAACTCGCCCTGGGCGTCGACATAATCGATTTGCAAATGGCGGATAAACCCCCGGTTGACACATTCCTTCAACGACTCCCGGTTCCTGACCAGATCGTGGGCCGCAGTCCACTCGAACACCAGATGGCCAAAAATTTCGGCCAGATCTTGATGACCGCTTAAACGCACATACTCCTGGTTGGCATCCAGCACCCTGCCCTCGCCATCGAGCTTCACAAAACCGGTCCCGGTGGTTTCGATCAGAATCCGATATTTTTCTTCGCTTTTGCGCAGGCCGTCTTCCATAACCCGTCGCTCGGCCAGCATATGGTTTGCCGCCTTGGCCATGGAGCGAAATTCGGCGAAATGCAGGCCTTCGGTCTCCATTTCCACCTTTTCCCGAGCCGCCTTGTCAAAAAAGACCTCAAAGGCGGAAAAGGCCTGCTGGATTCTCCCTGCCATTTTGCGGACAACCACCAACCCGGTCAGGAGAGCGGCAAGCATCAACAGCAGGTCCAGACCGACAATCTTGACAATCTCATTCCGCAACTCCCGCCTGGCCCCAGCGCTTGCAGCCTCAAGATCATCAAGATAGACCCCAGCCCCCACGTACCATTGCCAATCCTTGACCCCGCGCACATAGCTGAGTTTCTGGGAATTGCGCTCCTCGCCCAGTTGCGGCATCACATAACGCAAAAATCCGCCGTCCTTGCGCGCCAGGGCGATGGCTTCCTCCACGATCTTCACCCCGTTGGCGTCGGTCACCCCTAGCATATTTTGGCCCTTGGTTGGGTAGGTCAGGGCCAGCCCGTCCCACTGCCCGACAAAGACATAGTCGTCCTCTCCGAAGCGCATCTTCTCAATGCGCTCCAGCACCTCGGCCTTAACCTCCGCCTCGGTGTCATCCAGGTATTCCCCCGCGCCGATGAAACAGTCAAGCTGCGGCAGATATTTGATAAAGGAAATCTTCTCGAACTCCTGGTCGCGGGGAAACCCCGGCTTGGGCCAGCGGTAGGTGATAAAGCCCTCTCTCTTGCTTTTGGCAAGCGCAATCATCTCCCGGATGACAAAGGTGCCTTCGGTATCCTGCATGGCCAGAAGATTTTTCTGCTCAAGTTCCGGTTGGGCCGCATGGAGCAGCACCGTGCCGTCCATGGCAAAGATGAAAAAATAACCCCTGCCGTTGTTAAAACGTTGCTTGCGCAAAGCCTCACACACCAGACTGCGGAGCTCCTGTGTGCTGTGCGAGCCTTTGCTGATCTTGTAAAGGTGGCTCACCGCCCCATGGGCGTCCCGGACCCTGTATTCGAGACTCCCCTGCACCCTGGTCAGAACTTGATTTTTCTTAAACTCGATGTGGGATATCGCCTCCGCGACCTCCGTTTCAAGCTGCTGCTTGCGCGACTCGATCTGCTGCCCCCAGAGCGCATCGACCTCGTGCCGGTAGCGGCCATACTCCTGTAAAACTTCAAAGCCGCCAAGGGCCAAGACCACTCCGGTAACCGCCAGCGACATGGTGGTCAGCAATTTTCTGGCAATGCTATTTGCGGGAAGGATCATTGACTACCTCTACGATAAAACATTCTCGCCACAACTATTCAGACCAGCCGAGCCAAGACCTGATTGGCCACGGGCAGACCAGTCTCGGTCAGACGCAGACTGTCTTTGCCAACCGCGACCAGCCCCTGCTGCTGCAAATCCTCCAGCATCTTCCCATAATAGCCCGGCGGCGTCAAACCAAACTGGCGCTGTAACCTATCAAAGGAAACCCCTTGGAGCATCCTCAGCCCCATGACCACGCTTTCCCGAAATCGAGCCGCCAGCGGCAGACATTCGCCCTCGGCCAGCGGGAGTTCCCCCGCCTCAACCAGCCCGACAAACACCTCCGGCTCCGCCACCGTGCTGAATCTAAACCCGGACAGGCAGGAAACCGCTCCGGCTCCCAGGCCGAGATAGGCGCCGTTTCGCCAATAGTTGAGATTATGGCGGCACTCCCGGCCCAGTACGGCGTAGTTGGATATCTCGTAGCGCTGCAACCCGGCCTGGGCCAGAAACGCATGGGTGCGTTCGGCCATGGCCAGGGCCTCCTCCTCGTCGGGCAGGACAAGCTCGCCTTTGTCCACCAACCGGGCAAAGGGGGTCCCCTCCTCGATGGTCAGCTCGTAGCAGGCCAGATGCTCCGGTGCGTGGGCCAGGGCCTGGTCCAAGCTGTCCTGCCAATCCGGCGCGCTCTGGCCGGGCAGACCGTACATCATATCCAGATTGATGTTAGTAAAACCAGCCCGGCGGGCAGCCCCAATGGCGGTGCAGACCTCGGCTACCGTATGACTCCGGCCAAGCCCGGCCAATAGTCGATCGGAAAAGGCCTGCACCCCGAGACTCAGGCGGTTGATCCCGGCCCGGCGCAGGGCGGAAAGCGCCTGTTCGCTGACGGTGTTCGGGTTGGCCTCCACCGTGATCTCGGCATCTTCCGCGAAGGTGAAGGATGTGAGGCACAGACGAACCAGATCGGCCAGCTCGCTGCCATCATAGATGGTCGGAGTGCCGCCGCCGATGAACAGGGTGGCAAAAGTTCGCTCCCGGCACCATTGCTGCCCGGCCCAATGGCGGATCTGACTGGCAAGGGCGGCGAGGTATGCGGCCGGCGGAGACTGGCAGGCATAGGAATTGAAGGAGCAGTACGCGCAGCGACTCTTGCAAAAGGGGATGTGGAGATAGAGGCCGGGCGGCTCTTCGCCGCTGCCTGGATGGATGACGGGATTAGGCACCATCAATCTCCGGCGACAAGCGCCCGGGACTGACGGCGGATATCCTCCAGCAAGCCATGGTCGGCAAAGCTAAAAGGCTGCTCGCTCTCACCCACGATGAGATGGTCCAAAAGCTGAATCCCGGCAAAACTCAAAGCGATGAAGAGATGGCGGGTGAGCCTGGTATCCTCCGTCGAGGGGGTCAGGCTGCCGGAGGGATGGTTGTGGGCAATGACCACCGAGGCGGCGTGGTGCTCCAGGGCGAGCTTGATCAACTCTCTGGGATGCACGGTATTGCTGGCCAGGGTTCCTTCCGCCACCAGTTGGGTGTCGATGATCCCCAAGGAGGCATCGAGAAAAACCGCCATCAGCACCTCGCGCTTGAGCCCGCGCATGGAGTGGACCAGATACTCCCCCACCTCGCGGGAGGAGCGGAGGTACTCCTTGGCCACCAGCCGCTGCTTGAGATAGCGCCGGGCCACACTTTGGACAAAATGCAGGGCAAAGCCATTCTTCGGCCCGATGCCGTCGATCAGCTCAAGCTCGGCCTGGCTTGCGTCTAGAGCCTGGGACAGGGTGCCGAACTGCTTGAGCAAGAGGCGGGCGGTCTCTTTGCAATCCTTGCGGGGGGTGCCCAGAGAAAGCAGCAGCTCCAGTACCTCGGAATCGGTGAAGCCGTCCAGGCCGTGGTCCAAAAACCTGTCCCGCAGCCGCTGCCGGTGGCCATCGCCTTTTTTCTGCCAGTCGGTTTTATCCATGCTTGACTACAAACTCCGGGAGGTTTTACAGATACGATGGCACGCGACGTGAAACCCCCATTGGTACGCAGCCGAGCACCGGAGAGGCTGCCGAAAAGGGGATTTGCACTGTTTGAGGCGTTAGCCGAGTTTGCAAAGCCCCGGCAGCATCGAGGAGCACAGGGCATCCCGCCTTCGGCGGGACAAGTGCCTGGGGTGCCCTTTCTTTGGTTCGTTTCTTTGGGCACGCAAAGAAATGAACAACCAGCGAATCTACCCCGCCAGCGCCTTCACAAACAAATCATTGGCCAGCCCAGGATTGGCCTTGCCCCCGGTCTGCTTCATGAGCTGGCCCACGAAAAAGCCCATGACCTTGGCCTTGCCTTCCCGGAACTGGGCCGCCTGCTCAGGATTGGCGGCAATGATCTCCTTAACGATGGCCATAATCTCGCCCTGGTCGCTCATCTGCACCAACCCCTTCTCTTGGACCACGGTCTCCGGGTCCTTGCCGGAGACCATCATCTCCTCGAACACGGTCTTGGCAATCTTGCCGCTGATGGTGCCAGCATCGATCATGGCCAGGAGGGCGGCCAAATTCTCGGGCGAGACCGGGCACTGACTGATATCCATGGCCTCCTCGCCCTTCATCAAGCGCATCAGCTCGGTCATCAGCCAGTTGCCAAGTTTTTTGGCATTGGGATAGCCAGCATACGCCGCCTCGAAATAATCAGCCAGCTCCTTGGCAGAGGTGAGCACTGCGGCATCGTCTGC
>JAPLJH010000013.1 GCA_026388695.1 Deltaproteobacteria bacterium
TAACAAGTCCGAAGACTCGTTATTCTTCAACAGAGATTCTGATCTCTTTAATGCTATAAAACTCCCGAAGCTTAAAGCTCCGGTTTCTTGGGGCCCATCTTCTACTTTGCTCACTATTCAGTTTTCAATGATCGCTGCGCCAGGGGTCTGACCCGAAGTCAGTCTTGGCCTCCCTCGTTGGGGAGAGCGGCAAATTAGTCGATCCGGCCCACCCCGTCAACCCTATTTTTCACTTTTTATCCGTCAAGCATCAAAAAGCACACTAATCCATTGAAATAAATTGATTTTTTTCTTGTTCCTTTGCCTTGCTTGTTTGTGAATTAATGCAATTGAACCATTTTTTATAGTATATAATGTATTAGACAGATGCCGATTGCCTTGGAGGGTGACCATGCACGAAGCGCTCTTTTACAGCCAACCCGCAGACACCCCCGGCCATGTCCGCTGCCTGCTCTGCCGCCATCATTGCCTGATCGGTGAAGGCCACCGAGGGACCTGCAAGGTTCGGGAAAATCGGGGGGGGATTCTCTACAGCCTCAACTACGGTCGCTTGATCAGCGAAAACATCGATCCCATCGAAAAAAAGCCCATTTTTCACCTGCTGCCCGGCTCCCTTTCCTATTCCATTGCCACGGTGGGCTGCAATTTCCACTGCCAACACTGCCAGAATTACGAGATCTCCCAGTACCCCCATCGCCATGCCGGAGAGATCCCCGGCACCCTGCGCACCCCAGCAGAAGTAGTCGAAGCCGCACAGCGCTCTGGCTGCCAGTCCATCAGCTACACCTATGTGGAGCCCACCATTTTTTATGAATTCGCCTTAGATACCGCCAGGCTGGCGCGGACGTCAGGCCTAAAAAACATCTTTGTCAGCAACGGCTACACCGGCCCGGAAGCAACCAGGGAACTGGCCCCGGTTCTTGACGCCAACAATATCGATCTCAAGGCCTTCACCGATAAGTTCTACAAGGAGGTGTGCGGCGCCAGGCTACAGCCGGTCCTTGACACGATCCAGTTGATGAAAGAGCTGGGGGTCTGGGTTGAGATCACCACTCTGGTGATTCCTGACTGGAACGATTCGGACGGAGAACTCACCGACATCGCCCGTTTCATCAAAAGCCTTTCTGCGGATATCCCCTGGCATGTCACCCGTTTCTGGCCCACCTACAAGATGACCGACCGCTCCCCCACCCCGCACCACACCCTGGTCCGCGCCAGGGAGATCGGCCTGGCCGAGGGTCTGCGCTATGTCTATGTCGGAAATATTCCCGGCGACACCGGGGAGAACACCCTCTGTCCAAACTGCGGAAAACTGGTCATCGAGCGGATTGGTTTCGCGGTAACACAGCAACACATGACCGGCGGGACCTGCAGCCACTGCCAAGCGCCCATCGCCGGCATTTTTTAGGAGCGCAACATCCCTCTGCGGGACATCCGCACCCAAGGCTCCGTTATGGTTTTACCCGACGGCTTATTCGGCCAGATAACCGCATTGTTTTACTACAACGACTTAACTGGACTCACGGGCAGGGAAAGATACGCCACCCGCCCTCTTACAGCGGCTCGTTTCCGTAATTCTTATTGACGAAAAAGCCGCGATCAGTTTTAATACTTTGATTTTTACTTGAGGTCGGTATCAGCATATTTTCTCGCACAGAAAGGGCACCTTACTCCTTGTTATATATTCTGTATCAACTCTTCGGCTGGCTT
>JAPLJH010000097.1 GCA_026388695.1 Deltaproteobacteria bacterium
ATCAACCGCATCCCCCTGGACGACACCAAGACCTACGACCTGCTGGCCAAGGGCGACGCCCTGGGGGTGTTTCAGCTGGAAAGCTCCGGCATGCGCGGGTTGCTGATGAAGATGAAGCCCGAGGTCTTCTCCGACCTCATCGCCCTGGTGGCCCTCTACCGCCCCGGCCCGCTGGAGTCCGGCATGGTCGATCAGTTCGTCGATACCAAACACGGCAGGATGCAAGCCATCTATCCACTACCGCAGTTGGAACCCATCCTCAAGGAGACCTACGGGGTTATCGTCTACCAGGAACAGGTCATGAAGATCGCCAACGTCCTGGCCGGCTACTCCCTGGGCGATGCCGACAACCTGCGCCGGGCCATGGGCAAGAAAAAAGCCGAGGTCATGGAGGCGGAGAAGGAAAAATTCCTGGCCGGGGCCAAGAACAACTCCATCCCCCCGGACAAGGCCGAGTACGTCTTCGACCTGATGGCCAAGTTCGCTGGCTACGGCTTCAACAAGAGCCACAGCGCGGCCTACGCCCTGATCGCCTACCAGACCGCCTGGCTCAAGGCCCATTACCCGGCCCAGTTCATGGCCGCCCTGCTCTCCTGCGACGTGGGCAACACCGACAAGGTAGTGCGCTACATCATCGAATGCCGGGACCACGACATCGAGGTACTCCCTCCGGACATCAACGAGTCGGACAAGGACTTTGCCGTGGTCAACGACCGCATCCGCTTCGGCCTGGCCGCGGTCAAAAACGTGGGCGGACAAGCCCTGGACTCCGTCATGGAGGTGCGGGCAACGGACGGCCCTTACGGCGGGCTGGAGGATTTCTGCGACCGGGTGGATTCCCGCAAGGTGAACCGAAGGGTCATCGAAAGCCTGATCAAGGCCGGGGCCTTTGATTCCCTGGGGGCCAAGCGCTCCCAGCTCTTCGCCATCCTGGACATTGCCCTGGAGCAAGCCCAGTCCGCCCAGCGGGATCGCCTAAGCGGCCAGATCTCGCTGTTCTCGACCATGTCGCAAGCACAAAACAGCAAGGCCAACACCATCGACCTCCCCGACATCTCGGAATGGACCGAGAAAGAACGGCTCGCCTTTGAAAAAGAGACCGTGGGCTTCTACCTCACCGGCCATCCCCTGGACAACTTCTATCAGGAGATCATGGCCGTGGCCGACACCGACCTCACCAGTCTCGGCGACTGGGGCGACAACCAGCCGGTGCGGGTGGGCGGCCTGGTCCGCGAGTACAAAGACCACCGCAGCAAAAAAGGCGACCGTATGGCCTTCATCGTGTTGGAAGACCGGGCCGGAGCCGTCGAGGTGGTCGTGTTCCCCGAGGCCTTTGCCAAATGCGGCCATCTCCTGACCAGCGACGAACCGATCATCGTTCTGGGCACAGTCAAACAGGAAGAACAGGGGGCCAAGATCATCGCCGAATCGGTGGACAGCCTGAGCGAGGCGCGGAGCAAATACACCAACGGCGCCCGCATCCTGCTCAAGTCCGATCAGGTGAGCAGGCAGAAGCTGGAAAGCCTGAAAAACAAAGTGCGCGAGTTTCACGGCACTTGCCCGGTTTCCCTGACCATGCAATTTAACGGGCGGGGCGAGGTGGATATCGAGCCGCCCTCGGACTTTACCGTCCGGCCTTGCAAGGAATTCGATGCGGAGGTGGAAGGGCTGCTGGGCTATGCCGCAGTGGTGTACCTGAAAACCAAGGCGGAGATCCAGCCTCGGAACGGCGGCAAGGGTGGGCGCTGGCGGCAGAATGGGCAGGGGTGAACTGAGGGAAGGGATTCCCCAGATTGCCCTGTCGAGCCCGGAGAAAGAAAACAACCATGGATGACCGGCGCATGAAACCGCACCCCCTACCGAACATCTCCTACACCGCAGACCAGATCCTGGCAGGCATCAGCCACGGCATCTATGTCACGGATCTGGAGCGGCGGATCGTCTATTGGAACGAAGCCGCGGAAGAGATCACCGGCTGGCGGGCTTCGGAGGTGGTGGGCCGGTCATGCAAGGACAACATCCTTCGCCACACGGACAAGGAAGGGAGGGAGTTGTGCGGCAAGGAGGCCTGCCCCCTGTACCGAGCCATGGTTACCGACAGCATCTCGACCTCACCCTCCGTGGTGTTCGCCCAAAAAAAAGAGGGCGGACGCCTGCCGGTGCAGGTCAGCGTCTCGCCCATCCGCAACGAGTTGGGCACAGTCATCGGCGGGGTAGAGGTCTTCCAGGATCTTTCCCTACAGATGCGCGACCTGGAAAGATCCCGGCAAATTCAGACGCTGTCCATGGCCATGCCGCCCGACGACGACCCGCGCCTGCGCTGGGCTTCCCATTATGCACCCCACGATATCGTGGGCGGTGATTACTCCACAGTTGAGCGGATGGACCGGGACCGTTATGCCTTCCTGATCGCCGATGTCATGGGCCACGGGGTGGCGGCGGCCCTGTACGCCATGCACCTGCACTCCCTGTGGGAAAGCAACCGCCATTTGCTGGATCAGCCGGCACCATTCATGAACGCCCTGAACCGCAATCTCTGTCAGCTGGTCCGGGACGGAGAATCCTTTGCCACCTGCCTTTTCGGCCTGATCGATCTGGAGGCCCGAACCGTTGCCCTCTGCGGCGCGGGCAGCCCTCCTCTCTTCCTGGTCAGGGAAAAGGAGACCCGGACAATCAAGATGGCCGGACTGCCTTTGGGCATGATGCCGGAAACCGAATACGAAACCAACCTCCTCTCCCTTTGCCCCGACGACGGCCTGCTCTTCTGCACCGACGGCGCCATGGAAATCACCGACTCCCGCGGCAGGATGCTCGGCAGTGACGGCCTGGCAAAGCTGGTGAGTGCACACGGCTTCCCGGACAGCGAACAAAAAATGCAGCAGCTTGTCGAAAAAATGCTGCTCTTTTCCAACGATATCCGCCTCCCGGACGACCTGACCATGCTGGCCGTCCGGTTTCTCGCCGACCAGTGATCCTCCCCTGGGCAAGACCATGACTCCGACACACGCCCAGCCTCTCCTCTGCCAGGAGCATTCAATCCACGCGGCGGACAGTGCCGAGATCGACCGTTTTATAAGCGAGGTCTATACCACGATGGAACCCGCGCTCATAAAGCAGGGCTTCGTCAATCCGCAATTCCGCATCAACCTGGCCCTGCACGAAGCCGTGGTCAACGCTTGGCTGCATGGCAACGAAAAAGACCGAAGCAAAACGGTCACTGTCCGCTGGCGAGTCACAAAAAATCTGGTTCTTGAGGTGCTGGACCAGGGCAGCGGTTTCGACTTCCTGACCATCGCCGATCCGCGGGCCGACAAAAATATCTGTAGACCCTGCGGCCGTGGCATCGCCATCATCACCTACCTGGCGGACCAGGTATCCTGGCAAGATCAGGGACGACACCTGATCGCCTCTTTCGACAGAATTTCGCCCACGAAGAAAAACGCCCCCCCGACCTGACCGTTTTACCGCAAAGCAGACAGCCCCTTATTTTTTGGACAATATTCCCGGACCTGCTTCCCATAAAACCTCAAAAAACAGGAAAGAGAATTCTTCACAAATACTGAAATTTGTGGTTCACTAAACATAGTTGCATCACGGTTTTCTTGGGTTTTCTCGCGACCATGATTTTTTGTTGTCTTTTCGCTGACCTTTGCCCCCCCGACAGAACTGCCGGGACGGAGGAACTGACCATGCCCATGACCTGCGAAACTAAGCTACAGGGGGAAACTGCCTTCCTCACCTTGTCTGGAACCATCAACGAAGAAGGAGCCGCGATCCTCAAGCAACAGTTCAATACCCTCCCACAGAACCAAATCAAAGAACTGGTCATAAATCTGGCCTCAGTCAGCCACATAGGCAGTTCCGGCATCGGCAAGCTTCTCCTGTTCTACAAGAACATCGCGGCCCAAAATGGCACCGTCCGTCTGGTCATGGTGCCCCGGCCCATCCATGAACTTTTCATGGAGTTGCGGCTGGACACTCTCTTTTCCATGAGCACCGGAAACTGAACAACGAACACTGGAACAGTATCTGTCCAAACAGGAGAGCAGCATGGTCTGGAATAACCTGAGCGTCAATCAGAAAATCACCCTCGGCTTTGCCTGCGTTCTGGGGCTGTTCATAGCCACCGGCGTGGTCACCTATCTGGGCGTCAACCGCATCATCAACGGAGCGGAAGAAGTTATCAGCAGCAATCAACTGGATGGGATCCTGGCCCAGCGCGAGGTGGACCACCTGAACTGGGTCAATCAGATCAACGCCCTAATTGTCAACGACCACGTCACCACCCTGAAGGCGGAAACCGATGACCACAAATGCGGCTTCGGCACCTGGCTCTACGGCGAGGGCCGCAAAAAGGCGGAGCACCAGTTTCCGGCTCTGGCGCCGCTTCTGCTGAGCATCGAAAAACCGCACCACGACCTGCACCAGACTGCAGTGGCCATCAAAGAACAGTTCCGACCCGAGGATCGCGGCCCAGCTAAGGAAATCTTCCTCAGCCAGACCCTGCCGGCCTTAAGCGAGGTACAACGGCTGCTGAAAGAGATCCGGGCCACAACCAAAAAAAATGTGCTCACCGATGAGGCCATGCTCACCGCCGCCACTGCCACTAAGTACACTGTTGCCGGCCTCACCCTCGCCTCGGTGCTTGTGGGTATGTTTCTCTCCTTCCTCACCGCATCCGGCCTGAGCCAACTTCTTTCCCGCCTCACCGACACCATCCGCGACAACTCTCACCAGGTGGCCGCCACCGCAGCCACGATCGCCGTCACCAGCAACGCCCTGGCCGAGGATGCCTCCAAACAGGCGGCGGTGGCGGAAGAGACCGCTGCGAGTCTCGCCTCCATGAGCGAAGTAGGTCAGCAGACGGCAGAACTGACCTCAGGCAGCGAAAAATTGATGAATGAAAACATCGAAAAATCCGGCCAGTCCCTCCGCGCCTTGGTAAGTCTCACCCAAAACATGGGGTTGATTGAGCAGGACAGCGACAAAATCGGCCAGATCATCACCACCATCGGCAGCATCGCTTTCCAAACCAACCTGCTGGCCCTGAACGCGGCGGTGGAAGCGGCCAGAGCTGGCGAAGCCGGCGCCGGTTTCGCGGTGGTAGCTGGCGAGGTCAAAAACCTGGCCATGCGTGCAGCCTCCGCAGCCCAAGATACCCAGCGTCTCCTAGAAGGCACCATGGAGCATATCGTCCATAGCACCAGCGCCTTGAAAAACGTGAACAACGATTTTGAAGGGATCATCGAGTCCGCCACCGGCATCGGCGACAAAAATACGGCCATTACCAAAGCCACCCATAATCTGGCCAACCAGATTCGGCAGATGCAGACGGCCACCGACTCCCTGAGCAGCGCCACCCAACGGGTCGCCGCCTCTTCCGATGAATCGACTGTAGCCTCGGAGGATCTCTCTGCCCAGGCCGCCGAACTGGAAGCTGTGGTCAACGAACTGACCAAGGCGGTGCATGGCGACACGGCTGCTTAGGAGGCTGTTGCCAAATTACGTTTCTCTGCAGCCTGAACCGAAAGAGGACGCCCCTTCCCGACCGCCGGGCTGAGCCGGTTCAGCCTGCTCACTGATGAGATCGCCCCTCCTCGGCCCCCTGTCTTCCGGTTCGCACCGAACTTTCCATGACAACCGGGTCTTTGCTTCCCTGGTCGGGCGCTACTGACCGAATACGGATCACGCTCCGAAAAACAACGGTATTTCCTCCGGGCAATCTCCCCCGATCAGCCAATTTTCCAGGAGCCCTGCTCGAAAGAAGAATTTCTGCTGGCACAATTTTGGGGCGACACCAGGTAACAGGATGGCGGCTACCGCGAATACCGCTTCGACCATCCCTCCTGGCGGATCTGTAAGGCGAAAGAGGCTGAGGTATCGGCAGGGCTGGAAGATTTCTACGGCCCGCCTTTACCGGAATTTTCAACGGCTAATTGGATTCCGCCTTTGCCGCCAGCAGATCACAGGTTACTCTGTACCGAGGCCATTCTGTTAGACGATTTTCTTGCAACCCGTCAGGCAAACCCCTATCAACCAACATGAGGCACAACAAGCACATGAGTACAGAAAAAACCTTACAGGCCCGCAGCGAATCCAAATGTGAATTGTGTGGCGCAACAGAGGGCCTGGGCGTGCATGAAGTCCCCCCCAGCTCAAATAGCAGTGCGGACCAGTGCGTGCTTATCTGTGCAACCTGTCGCGAACAGATTGAAAACCCAGAAAACATGGATACCAATCACTGGCGCTGCCTGAATGAAAGCATGTGGAGCCAGGTGCCAGCGGTGCAGGTGATGGCCTGGCGGATGCTCAAGCGTTTGAGCACCGAGGGCTGGGCGCAGTCCTTGCTCGATATGCTCTATTTGGATGAAGAGACCCTGTCCTGGGCGCTGGCAACGGACGAAGGAAGCCATGAAACGGCAGCCAAACATGTCGACAGCAACGGCACAACGCTTGCGGCAGGCGACTCGGTAACGCTGATCAAGGATTTGGATGTGAAGGGGGCCAACTTTACGGCCAAGCGCGGCACCGTAGTGCGCGGACTCTCACTGGTAGCGGATAACCCCGAGCATATCGAGGCCCGGATCAATGGCCAGCGGATTGTAATTCTGACGCAGTTTGTTAAAAAAGCGAACTAATCAGGTTTGCGACCAGAAGATTAAAGACCTTATCACAAGAATAGGCGGAATCATGAAACACTTATTAACGAAAATACTTCAAAAGAAATATGTCATGTCGATTCCTGCGCGTATCTCGACCAGCCTGTCAGACAATCAAGCCTATCCACAAGTATGTATCAACGCCAGCAATGACTATAGGTTTTTCAATAATTTCAGAAGAAACCCTATCTATAACCAAATTTTGGAGCATGTTTCAGAGGAACAAGGCCGTGAATATATTCAATTAATATCTAACGACTCAGACATTTTAGCGTCGATAAATAATTTCAAACCGAATGACAATTATGGCAATCCAATAATGTACGAATATCCAAATATAGGAATGATTTCACCATCTACCCTTCGGTATATTAAGGTCCTTGCAGATATAAAAATGCACTTTCAGACTGCAGACAATCTGGATATTTGTGAAATAGGTATTGGATACGGTGGGCAGTGTCGAGTTATCAATGCTTATTATAAACCAGCCACATATTGTTTAGTTGACATACAGCCAGCCCTAGCTCTTGCTCAAAGATTTTTGGATAACTACATCCTTCATTCAACATTAACTTATAAGACGATGAACGAATTAGTTCAGAGAAATTATGACTTAGTGTTAAGCAATTATGCCTTTACAGAACTTCCCCGCACGATACAGGATATTTACCTGAGTAAAGTAATCTTGAACTCAAAGAGAGGCTACATAACATATAACGAAATCACATCACCAGAATTCAACTCTTACAAAGCAGATGAATTGATTGCAATAATTCCTGGCTCAAAAATCCTAAAAGAAGAACCACTCACACATCCAAAGAACTGCATCATAGTATGGGGAATGAACTGAACGAAGACATAGGTAACAGTTTTTGTAAAATGCATAGGCAAAGGAGGGTTACCCATGAACGAGAAAGAGTTACCGTGACGAACCAAAGAAGTAAAGAAATACGTGCAGCTTGACGAGTAGCTGATTTTTAAGGAGAGCATGGAACCCGGACTCCGCCTTCATCCCCCCACATCTTCTTGGCCCGGCCCGGCGTTTTGGCAGAGCAGACTCATTTGACTGAAAAGCGATTTCCTTGGCTGCTATTGACGGCACCTCTATTTCTGTTTATCCTTATTTCATAGGCTCGAAAGAGTATTGTGCCCCATGCGCCTGCTCCGCAAAAAGGGAAGACAACGTCCCGGAGATGGAGAAAAGACATGCCGGTTGATAGCATTAACACTACAAATCCCGTCTTGCCAACGGCTCTACAGAGTCAAGTTCAGACCTCTGTCCCCCTTGCCACCTCCCCGCTTAACCTCGTTAAAAATCCTGTTGCCGTAGCGGTTGCCGCAACTCAAAATTTGACCCCTGCCCAACAAGCGGCCTTGCTGGGCAGCAACGCAGTGCAAGCCTTGAACCTCCAGCCAACGGCCCCAGCCGAGCCACTGTTAGCCGATAACACAACTCCTCCAACAACGATCCTTGAGTCTCAAGGCCTGAGTCCTGCCCAAGAAGCGGCCTTGGCGGTTAACGAAACGGTTCAAACCGCTCTTGAAACCCAAAACCTGACCCCCGCCCAACAAGCTGCTTTGGCGACTAATCAAGCGACCCAAACCCTGGTCACTCCCCTGGCGGTGCCGGAACCTACGATTCCCGCCGCAGCCGGGGTTGCCGGGCAAACTCCGGCCCCCGTCCCGGTGGAAACAACTCTGGCCGTGACCCCGGCAGGGACCGCGACCACAGGCGTGACTTCTGCCACCACAGCCGCCACGCCAGCTGTGACTGCGACCCCCATCACGGACACGACTGTTGCGAGCGAAGTGCCGGCACCCAATCAACCGACAACAGCCCAACCAATTCCGTATCAAAATGCGTTCGCGGCTTATGAGATCAGAAATCCGACCCCCCCACCTCCGGACCCAAGCCCAATACGGAAAGGAGTCCATCCGCCGCTGCCAATCGGCAGGGTTCGGCACGTTGATCCTCTGGTTCTCAGACAGGAATGGGAAAAGAGAAAAAAAAACAGGAGCAAAGAAACCGGGTCCCAGGAAGGAACTCCGCCTCGTCCGCCACTGGCGGAAAAATCCATCCATCAGATGATAAAACAGGCCAATGAAGATCTGGCAGCCAGCGGAGTGCCATTACACTTGGTTCTTGCCAAGAACGACGAAGGCTTTGCCCTGGACATCTATAACTGTTCAGATGATGCAGTGTGCCAGATGACACAGGAGGTACCTCTTGACCTCAATAACCTCTTGACCACTCTGGATAATCTTGAACATGAAGCCGGAATTATTGTCAATATCAAGACTTGATGGAACAGCTTAAGGGCCGTTCCCGGATATTCAAAGTTTCGTGATGTCCGGACCTATGAATAATTTTGTGCAACTGGCATTTTCTAATTTACGGGTAGAGCATCTTCCCACTCACAACCCCCGCACCATCACCCTATCCGCTTCAACCGGCGCATTGGTCACCACGCTGAAGGCATGCGTAACAACCGTGCGGCCATTTTCCGTTTCCACATGCACCTTCCATTCCCCTGGGGCCATATCCTGCTTGTAGGTGTAACCGCGAAACCCGCCATGGCGGCCGCCGGAAAGACCAAAACCCATGCGGGAGGTGGTCTGCCAACCACCCTTGGCATCGTAATGCTCCCAGCGGTGATAGAGGCGGGTGTTTAAGCAACCTGGGGCGAATACCGAGGAAACGCAGTACAGCCGCTCACCCGGCGCAATATGGACCTCGTCCGAGAACTCTCGCCAGAATACCCACCAGGGTGCCTTTTCCAGGGTGAGACGATACTCGCCTGCCGCACGCTCAAGATTTTTCCCCACCTGAATATCCCGCTTCACCAGGGGAACCGGCGGGATAAAATCCAGGGAATACGCCATCACCAGCAAGGCGGCGATGATCCAGATCGGCGCAGCCCGCCCGGGACAACCCGGCGTTTGCTTGCGCAGCCACAGGGTGAGTCCGAGCCCTGCCAGGGTGCTGAGATAAAACCACACCATGCCAATGCTGCCGACCAAAAACGGCAGGAGAAAGTTGAACAGCAGCATGGCGCACAGCCCGAACAAGGCCCAGGTGAGGGTGAAACGATGGTATTTGTCCTCGATAAACTCATTGATGATGAGCAAGCAGCCAAGCCCCAGGGACCACAGCACGGCGGACAGATGACTGGAACTTATGAAGTAGAGGACGAAAAGTTTACAGAACAGTCCGCCGAACAGAAACTGGAGCAGCAGGTAAGGAGCACGCGCCCACCCGGTTGCAGGCATATCCGTGATCTGCGCACCATTCTCGAAGACAATCGCCGCCAGGGCGTGGCGCCGATGCCCCAGCCACCAAAGAAGACCGGCCGCGCCGACAAGATAGCCGAGCAGTATCCACAGATCCAAAGGCTCCACCGACCGGCCGATGGTGAAGACTTCCCACAAAAAGCCGCCCAAAAAGGCAAGCGCGGGGAAATAGGCGCGAAGATGTGCGGGTCTGATCTGCACAAATGCGGCCCGCAAACGAGCAAAGGGGTTGCCGATTGCCATTATCGCTTCAATTGCAGGGTGGGCCGGTTGCCAAGCACCAGCTTGAGCCAGTCGTAGCCAAAGGAGAGCAGGGCCTCGTCATCGGTTTCGATGAGGCGTTTACGTGATTTATCCAGCCGGTAGACGTTGAGCATGTTGTGATCCACCACATACTGCCGAAAACGGTCGATATTGTAGCAGACCATGAAGGCCAGCTGCTGCTTGGGTCCGGCCGCGCCCTCGCCCTGCCATGGGTTTGAGGCCCAGAGGGTGTCCATCTCGGCCCAGAGGTCGTCCATGGCGTTGTAATAGACCAGCTGCTGGTCGCGGAGCCAGTCCTTCACCGTCCACTCCTTTTTCTCCTGATGCCCCAGGCAGTAAGCGTGATCGGTCATGAAATAATAGGCCCGGGGCTGGCCCCGCTCCGGGTTGCGATCAACGGCCCGCTCCAGGGGGTAGGTGCGGCAGGCGGAGGGGCGATCTTCATAGACCAGACAGCCCCGCTCCGGGTCGAGAAAGGGGCAGGTGCCTTCCGCCTCATTACCCATGCGCATGACAACCGAGGGAAAGAGCGGGTTGGTCCCCTGGACCACGCCGGTGTAAGTGTTGAGGAACTCTTCCGAGGTGATCCCCAGCCTTTTTTTCAGGCGGATGACATCGTAGGGGTAGAGAAAGAGGGTGAGCTTCCGGCAGCAGCGGGTAAAGCAGGGAACCTCCGGGTTGCAGGCAAAGGGAAACGGGGAGTCACCCAGGGGCTGCATGCCTTCGGGGAATTTTTTCTGGTCGGTCATGGTCTTTTTCCTGGTGCAATATGTGAGCGGCGCGGTAACAATGCGGCTTGCGGCATGGATTTCCCATGTCGCGAAAACATCGCGCAAATTACCATCCTACCGTCAAAAGGTCAACCCGGATGCCAAGACTACAGCCCTGCTCCCTGCGCGTCCTGCTCCCTGCCCTGATCCTGCTGTTTCTGACCTCGGCCTGCGCTCCACGGCTGCGGACCTCGGCCTGGGTTGTCCGGTTCGACCTGGACAGCCCGGCGAAGGTTGCCTCGGTCTGCTCAGAGGCCAAGCAGGCTGGATTTGACCAACTGCTGGTCCAGGTCCGGGGCCGGGCCGACGCCCTGTACCGAAGCGACCTCGCGCCCCGCGCCGAAAACCTGGCTGCGGCCCCGGCGGATTTTGACCCGCTGGGACAGTTGCTTACCGACTGCGCCCCCCTGCCCCTCCATGCCTGGCTCAATGTCTTTTATCTCTGGGGCGGCGCCATCCCGCCGGAAAACCTCCATCATCCCGGACACCCGGACCAGTCCTGGATACTCTCCGACAACACCGGCCGATTGGTTTCCAGCTATTCCCCACGGGACAGACGGCTGGGCTGGATCGAAGGCAACTACGCCGACCCGGCCTCCGCCGAATACCGCGCCCTTTTTGTCGCCGTGGTCCGGGAGCTGCTGGCCCGCTATTCGGTGGCCGGAATCCATCTTGACTTCATGCGCTACCCCGGCCCTGGCTACGGGAAAAGCGACATGCTTGCCGAAAAGTTTGAGCAGATTTGGGGGCTTGATCCCCGACTGCTGCTCGAGCGGCTCAGCGCCGAGACTGTAACCGCCTGGCTTGAGGGAACGCAGCCGCCCGCGGACCGGGTGCTTACCACGGCGGCCCTTTTCTGGAACGAGTTCCGAGCAGGCCAGGTGACACAACTGCTCCGCGAGGTCCGACAGGCCGTTGACTTGAACGGCGTACCGGGGATCGCCCTCTCCGTCGCGGTTTTCCCCGAACCATCCGCCGCCTACCTGAAAAACGGGCAGGAATGGCAGGCCTGGGCCTCGGAAGGTTTGGTGGACGCCCTGTACCCCATGGCCTATTTCGGGGATACCGGCCGGGTGGAGGCCCAGCTCCGGCAGATTGCCGCCAACACCCCCCGCAGCCCCAGAGTCGCCCTCTGGGGTGGGCTGGGCGCCGACAAAGGTCCGGAACAGCTCGAACAGGAAGCGGCAATCGCCGCAGATAGCGGCTTTGACGGCGTCGCCCTCTTCAGCCTGGGCCATCTCCTGAAAAAACATACCGCTTTGGCCTGCGCCGAGGCGATCCGCGTTCCCCTGCAAAACCCAGCCCCGCAAGCAACCGCACCCAAGCCCGAACCGCTCGCCACCGCCTCGGCCATACTCCAGCCCCCAGATTTGCAAACCCTGAAATCCATCGTGGGCAAGGCTCTGAGCGGGACGGCCCGGCCAAACGATTTGGAGGCCAGACTGACCCAGCGGTTGCAGGAATACGACCAGGCCCGGCAGCAGACCATCCCCAAAACCCTCAGCCAATTAAAACGCGGACCGGTCACCCTACCGGAGCGCCTGGAGCTGGGCGGCATCTTCCGCTACGCCAACCCCATGGACAGCGCGGCCCGCTGGCAGGAGCAGGAAACCCTCTGCGAAAAGGCCCGGCAACGGCTGCTGGCCGAGGAGGATTTGGCCGCGGTGGCCAAGGAGATGTCCCAGGACGCGACCCGAACCATGGGCGGCCTGCTTGGACCCCGCTTGCTCGACACGCTCAATCCCCAAGACCGGGAACTGGCCCGACTGGCCCCGCAGGGCATCAGCCGGGTCATGCAGGTTGCCAACGGCTATTGGTGCTACCGACTCGAAGGCAAATCCCCCGGCAGGCAAACGGCTTTCAGCGAAGCCCCCTGGGAGGCGAAGCGCATCCTGTTCCGCAAGGTGCTTAGCGAGATGATGGAGGCAAGAAAGGAACTGTAATGGGCAGCAACCAACGTCGACCAGAAGAACATCCTGCCCGACGTTGCCCCTGAAAAAATCTGGCAAAGCCCACCAGGGAGATGGATGCGGATTGTATGCGATGAGGGGAAGGGGGCCTACGTACGCCAACTTGTCCCTTGCAAGCCTCCCCCCACAGATATTTTCTGGCAGAGGAGAAAATTTTTCTCTTTGTGTTATTCAATCGGAAGGCGTTTTCTCGTGGCATTCATCCGTTCGCGAAGACTTGTCGCTTCTTCCGCACTAATCTTGCCGTCGCCATTGCGGTCAATACTGTTTAGTAGTTGCCGCGCCGCTGCCTCGAATTCAGCAAGGCTTACCGTTTTGTCGTTATTAGTATCCAGAGATAGCGGCACAAGTCGATTGGTGTAGCTGTACGTGCTGTAGCGTTTGCCCCACGCGTCGTTCGCCGCCTGGCGAACCTCTGCGAGCGTTATTACCCCGTCATGATTGAGATCCCAGCCGAGGCCCTCTTCGGTGAGCTTTGTCAGTATTTCGCTGCTCTGTTCTTTCGTTGGTAAGAGAGAGACTCCGCCCGGACCGTTAATGGCTTGGCGTGACTGTCGCCCGAAATACAGTTCGAGTTCGGCACGAGTCACCTTCCCGTCATTATCAAGATCCCACTCTGCCCACCGCTTAAGCATTTCACTGCGGGCGCGCGCCTGCTCAATCTGTTCGGCCAGAACATAATCCCGTGCGCTTACGCCGCCGCCATCAACATCGCTGAACTGGAAGGTTTTGCGCAATTGCTGGAGGATATAATCAATCTTCGTGTCTTGTCCCAGAGAATTGGATATCTGCTGGAGTAACCACTCCTCTCCCTTGCCAGCATCATCTTGAGCTAAAGCTGGAGCAGACGCGACAGCGAATATTAGCATTACGAATCCGACATATGGCATTACGATTTTTTTCATTCGTTTTCTCCTGAAAAACTTAAGCAGAGAATGAGATATTGACGGGAACCTGACCAATGCTTTTATTATTACCATATCTTAGTCGTTGTATTCCATCAAAAATCTTGGCCAAGATTTTGTCTCAACAAGGGAGGAATCTTGCCTGCGCCGCCAAAATAGAGGGGCACCATACCTAATTAATCCGCCTCCCCCTTCCGTTTCCGGCCTGGCGCTTGCCGTTTGAGTGGCCGATTGAGCGTCTGCTCAAATCGTTCAACAAAGGAGTTTTCCCAAGCGGTCTCCCGGTGCGTTCGCGTTTCTCAAAAGCCATCAACTCTGAATAAACACATACTCCCCATCGTTGAAGCTGATCCTCAGCCGTCCGCCGTGGCTTTCGCCATACACCTCCCACCCAGGCCTGCCCTTGATCTCGCACTGTAGGCATCGTGGAGAATGGTTTCCCTTTCGCGCATCGAACCAGGCGAGGCAATCCGTCTCCCCATTCTCTTGCATGGCAATGATCCTGGCCATGCTTCGGGCCATTTCAAAATCGAGGCTCACCCCGGTGATTGCAATCAAAATGTCTTTCATGCTACTATCCCTCCGTTGAAGAATGATTCTCTTTCTACCAGAAAAACAGGGTAAGCAACACTATCTCCCATAGCCAAGGCATCCCATGCGACTGCGGACCATCATCTTCATCATCCTCCTTGCCCTTGGCATCCTGCCCATCCTCACCCTGGTCGGGGTCAATCTCCGCTCCCACATCAACCAGCATGAGACGGTGGAGAAAAAACGGACCGTGGCCGGGGCCGAGAGCAGCTTTGTTTCCCTTAACGCCAAGGTTAAATGCATCCGCAAAAGCCTCCTCCAGGCGGCCGCCACCCCCATGATCGCAGGGCTTACCCCCTCGTCCCTCAACCCTGCCGGTCGCCAGCGGTTGACAGACCTGCTCATCGACCAAATGGACACGGAAAAAGTGATCCTCAGGGTCCGTCTTTTTGATGCCTCCGGCAACCAGCTGGTCCACCTCCTCCGAAATTCCGATTCCCTGGAAATCGCCGACGAACTGACGGATACTACGGGGCATGCGCAAGCCCTTCTGTTTTCACAAGGACTGTCGCTCAAGGAGACCGAGGTCGACACACTCCTGGCCAAGGATCAAACAGATCCCGTTGCCAACCGACTGAGCCTTACGACCCCAATCACCAGCGCGGATGGCACAGTGACGGGCGTGGTCATCATGGAGATCGACCCCAGCCTGTTCCTTGATGCCCACAAAAATGCTTGCTGGGCAACGCCTGATGGCGCGATCATCCATGCTCCCGCCACCTTTCCCAACATGGATACTGTCCACCCCATCGCCTTAGGGGTCAATATCCTTGCCCTATTCCCCGACCTTGCAACGCGCATGGCGGGCAACCGCCCCTTTGCCTGGGAGAATAACTCCGGCCACAGCCTGATCTGGCTACCGCTCATCTTCAACGAAAAGCTTCCCCCGGCCCTGTGGATCGGCTCCCTCGTGGACCGCAGCGCAGCCCGGGAATGGAAGCTTTCCCTGATCTACAACATCGTCTGGATCGTGATCAGCATCGGCGTCATCGTCGCGCTCATCGCCAACGCCATTGCCAGAAAGATCGACCGGATTAAGGATACTATCCTCACCGGCCTGGACTCCATTCTGAACAAAGGGGAGGAAAACGTACAATTCAGTTGGACCGGCCCTAGGGAGGTAGTCAATCTGGCCGAGGAACTCACCACCCTGGCTCGCCGTTATGCGATCACCAGAACCCGGCAGCAGGAGGCAGAGGCCGACCTGCGTCAGAGCGAGGACAAGTTCAGAAACCTCACCGCCTCAGCCCAGGACGCCATCGCCATGATGGACCACCACGGCAATATCTCCTACTGGAATGAGGCCGCCGCCGAGATCTTTGGTTTTAGCGCAGCCGAGGCCCTGGGCAACCCGATCCACACCCTGATCTCCCCGCGGCTTGCCGAAACCGGGCAACGGGGCGCCATGGAAGAAAGGCCGGTGAGCGACGGACCCATCCGCGAAACCATCGAGCTGATCACCCGGCGCAAGGACGGCACGGAACTGCCCATCGAGCTTTCGCTATCCGAGGCCCGGATCAAGGACCAGTGGAACTCCATCTGGATCATCCGGGACATCACGGAACGCCGGCGGGCCGAAGACGAGACCAGGCTCCAGCAACAGCAACTGGTCCAGGCAGACAAGATGATCTCCCTTGGCGTACTCATCTCCGGGGTGGCGCACGAGATCAACAACCCCAACAGCATCGCCATGCTGAACACCTCCATGCTCTTCAAGGCCTGGGAAAGCGCCAAGCCGATTCTTGACGAATACTCCCGCGAACATGGCGACTTTGTCATTGCCGGGCTGCAATACAGCGAGATGTGCGAGCAGATCCCCCGCCTCTTTCTCGAGCTGGAAGAAAGCGCCCGGCGGATCAAAAACATCGTCCACGATCTCAAGGACTACGCCCGGCAAGACACCACCCGCCACATGGAGCCGGTGCAGATCAACGAGATCGCGCAGGCTGCGGTGCGCCTCAACCACAACAAGATCAAAAACGCCACCCGCAACTTCAGCACCGATTTGGCCCCGAACCTGCCGCCCATCCGGGGCAACCGCCAGCGGCTGGAGCAGGTGCTAATCAACCTGATCCAAAACAGTTGCGAGGCCCTGGCCAGCCAGGACGGCGCCATAACCATCGCCTCGCGCTATGATGCGGATAAGGATGAAGTCGAGGTGAGCGTCCACGACCAGGGCACCGGAATCGCCGAAGAGATCATTAACCAGATCACCGACCCGTTTTTCACCACCAAACGGTCTTACGGCGGCACGGGCTTGGGCCTCTCGGTTTCCGCCGGCATCATCAAGGAACACCAGGGTAGGCTGCGTTTCAGCTCAAACCCGGCGGACGGCACCACCGCAACCATCTCCTTTCCGCTCTGGCGGGAAGAGACGGATGACAAAACGACACAAGCCGGGTAGGCTAAACACCGACATCAACCCGGAATTTCAGGAGGATTTTTTCCATGGACAAGCAGCTTTCACCGTTTCGCCCCATCCTGCTGGTTGACGATGAAGAGGCGTGGCTACACAGCTTCAGCCTGACTCTGCGCTCCGTGGGACTCAGCAATATCCGTTGCTGCGCCGACAGCCGCAAGGTCATGGACATCCTGGCCAGCGAAGAGATAGGAGTGATCGTGCTCGATCTCACCATGCCCCACCTCTCCGGGGAAGAGCTGCTGCCGCAGATAGTCCGCGAACACCCGCAGATTCCGGTGATCATCATCACCGGCCTCGATTTGGTTGACACCGCAGTGCGCTGCATGAAGCTCGGGGCCTTTGACTACTACACCAAGGTCAGCGAGGAAACCCGCCTCATCGCCGGGGTGCAGCGGGCCGTGGATATCAGCCGTCTGCGCCGGGAAAATGATCTGCTCAAGGAGCATTTCCTCAAGGACAAACTGGACCGTCCCGAGGCCTTCAGCCGGATCACCACCCACAACAAGGCCATGCGCTCCATTTTCCAGTATGCGGAATCCATTGCCAACACCAGCGAACCGGTACTGATCTCCGGGGAGACCGGGGTGGGCAAGGAGCTTATCGCCCAGGCCCTGCATGCGTTGAGCAACCGCAAAGGCGAGTTTGTCCCGCTCAATGTGGCGGGCCTTGACGACACCATGTTCGCCGACACCATGTTCGGCCACAAGAAAGGGGCCTTCACTGGCGCCGAACAGGCCAGGCGCGGACTCATCGAACAGGCCGCAGGCGGCACCCTATTTCTCGATGAAATCGGCGATCTCTCTCAGCTCTCGCAAACCAAGCTCCTGCGCCTTCTTCAGGAGCGCGAGTACTTGCCTCTGGGCTCGGACATCCCCAAGCGCACCGATTGCCGTATGATCTTCGCCACCCACCAGAATCTTCAGGAGATGCAGGAAACCGGCGCCTTCCGCAAGGATCTCTACTACCGTCTCCATGCCCACCGCATCCATATCCCTCCCTTAAGGGAAAGGCTCGACGACCTACCCCTGCTGGTCGATCATTTCTTCGACGAGGCCGCTACTCGGCTCAACAAAAAGAAACCGGC
Organism: Deltaproteobacteria bacterium; assembly: GCA_026388695.1. Taxonomy (GTDB): domain Bacteria; phylum Desulfobacterota; class Desulfobulbia; order Desulfobulbales; family Desulfurivibrionaceae; genus Thiovibrio. The sequence continues at coordinate 17,957 of JAPLJH010000097.1, forward strand.
CTTCCCCAAAGAACTGATTTCCCTCTTGGGCACCTATGATTTCCCCGGCAATGTTCGGGAACTCAAGAACATGGCCTTTGACGCGGTGAGCACCCATAAAAATCGCACCCTGTCCATGGATTCCTTTAAGGAGTATCTCCGACTCCGACGGCCCAATCTGGAAGAAGAGGTCAAAAGGCATCCTGAGACAAAAACTCCGTTCGCCGATCTTCTTAAGCTCCCATCCATCCGGGAAGCAGGCTATCTCCTGGTGTTGGAGGCCCTGAACCGAGCCAATGGCAACCAAGCCATTGCCGCAGAGATGCTCGGCATCACCCGGCAGGCCCTCAACTGGCGACTCAAACAAGCAGATCGGGAGGAATAGCCTTCTGCTTTCAGCGCCCAGCGCAAACCTCCTTGCATCCCTTACTCAAAGACCTCTTCTCCTCGTCACACAACATCCTGCAATATTTCAGCAAGATACCCATCACCCTCCGCCCTTGGCATCCATTTTGCTTTACTTAGGGTATGTCATTTACAGCACCGTTTTCAGCAAAATACCTTTACACCGAAGAGCCCATGGCCAGCCAACACATCCTTCTTGCTGAAAGCAGGCCCAACCTGCAACACAGCCTCGAACTCATGCTCAAACAGGCGGATTACTTGGTCAGCATCACCAAAACCACGGAGGAGGCCCTAACCCTAGCCAAGGCGTTGCGCAACACCCCGGAGGCAGTTGGCCTGCTGATCGCCGATCTGGATTCAATCTCGCCGGAGGCTTGCCGCGCCTTCATGCAGACCCTGTCTGCCAGCGGCTTGGCCATTCCCTACCTGATCCTTGCGGAAGAGATTCACGATCACGCGGTGAATGCTTTAAAAAAACATGGCTGTCTGGCCTGCATCACCAAACCATTCGAACCGAAAACCTTACTCCAGAGCGTGGACAATGCTTTCACCTGATCATCACCACAAAAAAAACACCAACCAAGGAGAACGTCAGAAAACACCGGTACGGAACACCCCATGAACAATGCGGATAATCATTACTTTTTCAAGGAGAACGACCATGCAAAACAAGCAATTGCGCAATTGGATTCCCTTCCTGTTGCTCACCGGGCTTTTGGTAGGTGGCCCCACCCTCTCCGGCTCGCCCGCCCTTGCTGCGGACCCTGCCCCACAGGCCGCCCAGAGCGCCAATATCTTTGTCGGCAAGGTCACTGGCAAATCCAACAAGGCCAAGACCATCTCCATTGAGGTAAAGGGCAAGAACGAATTCGTTAAGTTCGACGATAAAACTACCGGACTTGAGCATGCCGACGAAGGCGAAGCTGCGGTCATTCAATTTGAAATGCGGGGCGACGACAAATTCGCCACCACCATCAAACCCAAACTTGCCAGCCTGCCGGAAGGCGTGAAGGAAATGAAAGCCGGGGAACTGGCTAAGTTTGTCGCCTTGGGTCCGGACGAGGGAAAATATGTTCTGATCGACTCCAGACCCGCAGCCGCCTATCACGAAGGGCACATCCCCACCGCCATCTCCATCCCCGACAGCGTGATGAAGGAAACCGGCGCAGCCTATCTCCCCGGCGACGCTAAGCTCAAAGACCTACAGCTCATTTTTTACTGTGGAGGGTACACGTGAGGCATGAGTCCTAATTCCGCCGGTCTGGCGAAAAAAATGGGCTACACCAACGTACACGTCATGCTCGAAGGCGTTCCCGGCTGGAAGAAAGCCGGAAAGAGTGTCGTCGCCTCTGAAAAATTAGTGCAAACAGGCAACATCGTTTTGCTGGACCTGCGGTCCAAGGCAGAATACGAGGCCGGACATATTCCCAAAGCGCACAACATCCCCATGGCCGCTCTGGCTGAGAAAGAGGATTCCCTCCCAATCAAAGCCCCCATCGTGGTTTATGCCAACTCCTTTGTCGAGGCGCAGCAAGGCTATAATCTCATCAAAAAATGGGGCGCAAAAACAGGCTCCATCTGGCCAGGCGGGGTAAATTCCTGGACAGCCACTGGCAAAAAACTGGCCACCGGCCCAACGCCTGCCTCCATCACCTGGGTACGTGAACTGGAAAAGGGCGAAGTCGGGGTAGCTGAATTCAAAAAGGCCATGGAGGGAGGCGGCAACCAAGTCATCCTTGATGTCCGCACCAAAGACGAGGTGCAAACCGGCGCCTTCAAAAATTCCATCTCCATCCCCTTGGATCAGATCGAAAAACGCCTCGGAGAATTGCCCAAGGGCAAAGAAATGCTGATCCATTGCTCCACCGGCGCCCGGGCGGAAATGGCCAAAAATGCTCTGGATAAGGCTGGGATGAAGAGTCGAATTCTGCGTGCCGATGTGGAATGCGAGCAGGGCAAGTGTGAGATCAAAGACTAACCAAAACTGCCCCCCCAAAAACAACTGCTGTATAGCGGTTGTTTTGCAGTGCAAGGCCCTGCCGGAACCATCCCCGGCAGGGCCTTTTTTACTTCCACAACTTAGGAGGGATTGTCCATATTAAAAAGAAGATTCCTATGATTGAGGCGATGGCTCTTATTTCACAAAGTAAACACAAGCAACGACACTGCCGATCGTCACTACTATTCGTCGCAACATCAGCGGACTCACCCACCCCGCCAGCCTGCCTCCCAATACGCCACCGACAAGGGCTCCCGCAGCCATGACCAAAGCGGCGGGCCATACCACCTGCCCTGAAAACAGGAAAAAGATTGCGGCAGAGATATTGACGCTGAAGGCGATAAACTGCTTCAAAGCATTGAGCCGTGTCAACGAATCGTCCACCGCAATCCCCAGAACCGCCAGGACGATCACGCTCAAACCGGCACCGAAATATCCACCGTACACCGCAGCGGAGGTCACCGGCAACAACGCCCATCTCTCATGCGAAACGCTCCCGCGGCTCTGCCCGGTGCGCCGAACAAGCCAGGCACGAATTTTATCCTGCGCCGCCAGCAAAACCACAGCAAACAAGATCAGGTAAGGCACCAATAGGCGAAAGACATGATTCCCAGTATACAGGAGCAGAAAACCGCCGAAGATACCCCCCAGAACACTTGCAGGGAAAAGAAACCACAGTCTGCACGCCTGGCCACGAAGATCTTTTTTCTGGGCAAAGGTTGCCCCCAGATACCCTGGACAGAGCGCCACGGTGTTGGTCACGTTTGCCGCTATGGGCGGTATCCCCACGGCGATCAGCATCGGAAAGGTGATGAGGGTGCCGCCCCCGGCAAGGGCATTCACCCCACCGCCAACAACGGCAGCCAAGCCTACAATAATCAGATCCAATCCACCTATCATTCTTTCTCCATGCAGGAAATAGTTGCGCCGTGGATGTCGAGCATCGCAGTTGCGGTCGCCACGGCTTGCGAAACGTCACGGGCCTCGATGGCCAACACCAAGCGGTTGTGCAGATCAGCGGTTTCCGAGGCTTTACCCTCATCGGCATCCCACAAGACGGCAAGCGTTTCGCGCAGGGTAAAGGCAAAGGCGCGATAAAGATCGGCAAGAACCTCATTGCCTGCGGCATCGGCGACAGCACAATGGAAGGAGATATCCGCATCTAGCGCTACCGCGGCATTTTTGCCGGACAGGGCATCATGCCGAGTCTTGAGGAAACTGCGCATGCATTCCAGATTCGCTTCATCCCTCCGTTCCGCCGCGAGGCGCACGATTGCAATTTCGAGGGTTCTCCGTACTTCATTGACCTCGCGAATCCTGGCCCGGCGGAGTCTCTGAGCTAGCGGTTCCCCGTGCGCGGGAAGGGAGCGGACATAGGTTCCGTCACCCTGCCGCACCTCCAATATTCCGTTGTGGGCTAGAACGCGGATAGCTTCACGGAGGGTCGAGCGCCCAACGCCGAGCTCTTTCATGAGCAGCGGTTCGGCAGGCAATTTCGCACCAAGAACATAGGCGCCAGCGGCAATAGCACCCTGCAGGTGCTCGATCACCTGGCCAGAAAGTTGTGATTGCTTGATTTTATTGTTTAATTTCATATTCATCATATCATCAGATGTTTAAGCAAAAAATAACCGCTTCACAAAAAAATGTCAACATGCAGAAAAGAGTTCTTCTGAGCAAAAAGACAACCAGCCTTCTCCAGAAAATATTCCAAACCGGCATGCACAACCGTCGGATATTAGCATGTCGACGAGACCCAGGCTGCCCGTAAACTCCCTTGACAAACCACAAAATCGCGCTATTGTCGTGCGCAACATTGTAGCCGAGATCCGTTACCAAAAACGGATGCGGGGGACCCAGAGTATGGGGCGTATTCCTTAACCGGATAGGGCACTTCCAAGCCCGAGCCCGTCAGCTAACCTCGTAGGCATTTGGATGGGCAATGGTCCGCTTTGAGAGCGCGCCGCCGTATTATGTAGACGCCGTCTCCCCTCGCTTGACCAGGCCCTTGATGGAACACATTAAGGAGAATGCCATGCAGCCTGAACAACCGGAAACGCGGGAGAATTCCGTCCAGAAAATTCGCAAGATCATCTTCGGCGCACCCAAGTACATCAAAGATCCCCAGCTGTTTCACAAGATGTCGCTGATCCCGGTTTTGGCCTGGGTGGGCCTAGGCGCCGACGGTCTTTCCTCCTCGGCCTATGGCCCGGAGGAGGCGTTTCGCGCACTCGGCAGCCACACCTATCTGGCTGTCCTGCTCGGCCTGGCCACGGCGCTTACCGTCTTTATCATCTCCGCAGGCTACTCCCGGATCATCGAGCACTTCCCCCACGGCGGCGGAGGATACATCGTCTCCACCCGCATGCTGGGCGAAAAGGCGGGGGTGGTTTCCGGCAGCGCCCTGCTGGTGGATTATGTCCTCACCATCACCATCTCCGTGGCCTCCTGCGCGGACGCGCTCTTCAGCTATCTGCCCCTCCATTTCCACCACTTCAAGGTGCCCGTGGCCTGCTTCCTGATCATCTTGCTCATCATCCTCAACATCCGCGGGGTTAAGGAGTCGATCTCGATCATGGTCCCCATCTTCATGGTTTTCGTGGCCACCCATATCCTTCTTCTGCTGGACGGCATCTTCACCCACTCCGACCGGTTTGCCCCGCTGGCGCAGGACTTCCATAGCGGCTTACAGCAGGATATGTCTAGCCTCGGCATCTTCGGGATCCTGATGCTGTTCTTCCGGGCCTACTCCCTGGGCGGCGGCACCTACACCGGGATCGAGGCGGTGTCCAACGGCATCCAGATCATGCGCGAACCTCGGGTTAAAACCGGCAAGCGGACCATGGTGTACATGGCCACCTCGCTGGCCTTCACCGCCGGGGTGCTGTTCCTCTGCTACGCACTGGTCGGAGTTATGCCGGTGGCCGGCAAAACCCTCAACGCGGTGCTTGCCGACACCCTGTTTGCCGACTGGCCCATGGGGCATACGATCGCCTTCATCACCATCTTCTCGGAAGGCGCTCTGCTCCTGGTCGCAGCCCAAACCGGGTTTGTGGATGGGCCAAGGGTCATGGCCAACATGGCGGTGGATTCCTGGCTTCCCCACCGTTTTGCCGCCCTGTCCGAACGGCTCACCATGCACAACGGCATTATTTTGATGGGTCTTTCCGCCATCGGGTTGCTGCTGTATAGCCATGGCTCGGTTTCCGCGCTGGTGGTCATGTACTCCATCAATGTTTTTGTCACCTTTTCCCTGTCCCAGCTCGGCATGTCGCTGTTTTACATCAAGCGGCGGCATGAAGACCGCCAGTGGAAGCGGCACCTGAATATCCACGCCATCGCCTTCATTCTCTGTCTGACGATCCTGACCATCACCACCTACGAGAAATTCACCGAGGGCGGCTGGGTCACCTTCCTCATCACCACCCTGGTCATTGTCGGCTGCAACCAGATCCGCAACCATTACCTCAAGGTACGCCAGGGCATGGCCGACCTTGACGAGACCCTGCTCGCCTTCCCCACCCCCGGACCGGCTAATACCGCCATGCCCAGCCCGGAGGCGCAGACCGCGATCCAACTGGTCTCCTCCTACAGCGGCTTTGGCATCAACGCACTTTTTTCCATCATCAAGAACTTTCCCGATACTTACAAAAACATCATCTTTGTCTCGGTGGCGGTCATCGATTCCGGTTCATTTAAAGGCGCCGACGAGATAGGGGCCCTTGAAAAATCCACCGCCGCTTCCCTTAGAAATTACGTGACCCTGGCCCGGAGACTCGGTTTTGCCGCCGACCAGCGGATGCTCGTAGCCACCGACGTGGTGGAAGGGGCAACCACCCTGTGTCGGGAGATCTCCCAGGAGTTCCCCAAATCCACGGTATTCACCGGCCAGCTCACCTTTGGCCTGGAAAAATTCTACCACCGACTCCTGCACAACGAGACCGCCTTCGCCATTCAACGCCGCCTACAGAGCGACAGCCTCACCACGGTCATTCTCCCGGTCCGGGTCGCCCTGTAACGGCCAAGCCGACAGAGGGCATTCTTTGCTTGCCCCAGGCTCCCAAGACGTCTATAATTGCATTTTCTGTATCCTTCCGGCTGGTTGCATCTTGTTGCGCCAGCCGTGCCTTTTCTGCAACATGACCCCAGGAGCCTGTCCGTGACCCTGTCCAGTACGAAGAAAAAACAACTACGCGCCGCTGTCGGCAAATTTAGCAAGGCCAATATCCTGGTGCTGGGCGACATCATTGTCGATCACTTCATCTGGGGCTCGGTTTCCCGAATCTCCCCGGAAGCGCCGGTGCCGGTGGTGGATGTCACCCACGAAAATTTGCTCCTTGGCGGGGCGGCCAATGTCTTGCATAACATCTACGCCCAGAACAGCCGGGCCTCCCTCTGCGGCCTGATCGGAAACGACGCCATGGGCGACCATCTCCTGAGTCTGCTGGCGGAAATCGGCTCCCCCACCGCTGGAATCGTGCGCACCGCCAACCGGCCCACCACCCTCAAGACCCGGATCGTAGCCCAGCACCAACAGGTAGTACGCTTCGACCGGGAAAAAACCGGAGAGCCGAGCCCGGAACGGCTGGCGGAAATCTGCCGCTTCATCGATGATAATCTGGAGAGCTTTGACGCGGTCATCGTCTCCGACTACAATAAGGGCATGATCGGCCTGCCCCTGATGGACCATCTGCGGACCCAACTCAAAAAACGGGACCTCCCGCTGATCATCGACCCCAAGCCCCAGCATCCAGAACGCTTCCTCGGCGCCACCATCATCACGCCCAACCTGCACGAGGCCGAGCGCATGGCCGACATGGTCATCAAAACCGAGCAGGATCTTGAGACTGCGGCCCATCTCCTGCAAAAAAAGCTGGCCAGCGACGCAGTCCTCATCACCCGAGGCGAAGCGGGCATGGCTCTGTACGAAAAGGGACACGCTCTCTTCACCATCCCCACCATGGCCAAGGAGGTGTACGATGTCACCGGCGCGGGCGACACGGTAATCGCCACCTTGGCCCTGGGGTTAGCCGTTGGCCTAACCGCTGCCGACGCAGCCACCATCGCAAATTTCGCTGCAGGCATCGTGGTGGGCAAGGTGGGTACGGCCACAGCCTCCACCGCAGAACTTCTTGAGGCAATCGGATGAAAAGACCGTTGAGCATGACAGGCTACGGCCGGGGCGAAGCAGCCGGGGCCAAAAGCTGGACCGTGGAGATCCGCTCGGTAAATCACAAGTTTCTTGACCTGAGCATCAAGATCCCCCGCAAATACCTCGGCCTTGAAGACCGGATAAAAAAAGAGATCGGTGCCTACTACAGCCGGGGCCATGTGGATGTCTATGTCAACCCAGGCACAGAGGCTGGCGACAATATCCGTCTGGCAGCCAATCTTCCCCTGGCCCGCAATTACTACCAGTGCCTGGAAACGATTCGCCAGAATCTCTCCCTGCCCGACGCCCCGACCCTGGCCATGATCCAGAATTACAAAGAGATCATCGTTGCCCACGAGGAGGAAGAAGATCTGGAGGCGGTCTGGCCGCAGGTCTCCGAGGCCCTTACCCAGGCGTTGACCATGGCGCAATCCATGCGGGCCCAGGAAGGCGAGGCCCTCAAGAACGAGCTGGACCAACGGTTGCAGGAGTTTGCCAAGACCGTGGAGACCATTGCCCAGGATGTCCCCGCCATTGTCCAGCGCAGAACCGAGAAGCTCAAGGAGCGGTTGGCCGTTCTCCTGCAAGGGGTTGATCTCGATCCCCTCCGTCTGGCTCAAGAGGTGGCGATGATGGCCGACAAGGCCGATGTCACCGAGGAAGTGGTTCGCCTCCGTAGCCACATCAGCCAGTTTTCCGGCTTCCTTGCGGCGGACGAGCCCGTGGGCCGCAGGCTTGATTTTCTCCTCCAGGAATTCCTGCGGGAGATCAACACCCTGGCTTCGAAGATCAGCGACGCGCCCACCGCCCATCTCACTGTGGAGTTGAAGACCGAGGTGGAAAAGCTCCGCGAACAGATTCAGAATATCGAGTAAGGGAAGACCATGTCAGACCAAAGAATGATCAACGTGGGCTTTGGCAACGCCGTCCTTGCCAGCCGAGTGCTGGCGGTGGTGAACCCCAAATCCTCCCCCATGAAAAAACTGCGGGAAGAGGCCAAGGAACAGAAACGGCTCATCGATGTCACCGAAGGCCGACGGACCCGCTCCATCATCATCCTGGACAGCAACCATGTTCTGCTCTCCTCGGTGCAGCCGGAAACCATCACCCTGCGCTTCATGGCCTCCTACGACCGGCACGACGATGAGCAACCAGAAAAGGCGGGCAAATGAGCCGGGGCAATCTTTTTGTCATCTCCGCGCCCTCCGGGGCGGGCAAGTCCACCATCCTGAAAAAATTGCTGGCCGTGGTAGCCAACCTCGCCTTTTCGGTGTCGCACACCACCCGCGCCCCGCGCCCTGGCGAAAGCAATGGCCGGGACTACCATTTTGTCGATCGCACTACCTTTGCAGGGATGCGCGACAACCAGGCCTTTCTCGAATGGGCCGAAGTACATGGCAATCTCTACGGCACCAGCCGGGCGGCCATTGAGGCGCAGCAGGCCAAGGGGATTGATGTTTTTCTCGACATCGATGTCCAGGGCGCCAAGCAGCTCCGTGATGGCGGACACCAAGGAGCCATCTTCCTCTTCATCGCCCCACCTTCCTTGGCTGAGTTGGAGAGACGCCTGCGGGGCCGGGGTACTGACCCCGAAGAAACCGTGCAGCTGCGCTTAAACAATGCCCGGCGCGAGATGGAGGATGCCGGACGCTACGACTATCTAGTGATCAACGATCAACTGGATGAGGCAGTGGAGGTTTTGCGGGCGGTGGTCATCGCCGAACGCTGCAAGGCCCGCCGCACCCCCGACGGCCTACCCCTTGATCTTGCGGCCCTGGGCTTTCCCGCACAATAAATTCGACCATTTTCAGGAGGCATCATGAGCAACGAGCCGGACACCGACGACCTCCTCTGGGGCATCCATCCCATCCTTGAGATGCTGCGGCTTCAGCCGAAAAAGGTACGGGAGGTGGTTATCCAGCAGGGCAAGGGCGGGGCCAAGATCCAGGAGATCATCACCCTGGCCCAGGAACAAGGGGTCAAGGTCCGTTTTCTGCCGGGCCAGCGCTTCCCCAGCTCCCCGGACAAGACCCACCAGGGAGTGCTGGCAAAAACAGCGCCCGTGTCCACCTGTAGCCTGCATGAACTACTCAAAAAAGCCGGGGAGTCGGAGCAGCCGCTCATCGTGGCGCTGGACTCCATCCAGGACCCGCACAATCTGGGGGCCATCATCCGCAGCGCCGCAGCAGCCGGAGCAATCGGCGTCATCCTGCCCAAAGACCGTTCGGCCCCGCTCAACGCCACTGCGGCCAAATCGGCGGCCGGGGCCATGGCCCATCTCAAGCTCTGCCTGGTCACCAATCTGGTCACCAGCCTACAGGCCGTTAAGGAAAAAGGCTTCTGGGTCTACGGGGCAGCAGGCGAAGCCAAACGCACCGTATACGAGACCAAATTTTCAGGCGCCGTCTGCCTGGTGATCGGCGGCGAGGACAAGGGGATGCGCCCCCTGGTCCGCGAACAATGCGACGAGCTGGTCTCCATCCCCATGGCCGGCAGCCTCAACTCCCTCAACGCCTCGGTGGCCGCAGGGGTCATCCTTTTTGAGATCGTCCGCCAGCGGCAGAGCAACCGCTAACCCCACCTTCCCCTTGACTTTTCCTCCCCGCCTGTCGGATACTGTTGATAGACAGTTAGGTACCGAGGCGGGCCACTTCCTCCGCTTCGCCCCCCGTCCGCCACAAAGGAGTACTTCCATGGGCCAGACAACAGCAATGCGGCAACTCAATCTCCCTCTAAACCGGGATCTTTTTCTCAGAACCCTCATCCGGGAGCTGGCCGGGACCCTGGAAGAGGTGGTGGGTTACGAGGAAGCGGCCGGATACATCAGCCTGGTTGGCCAGCACATGGGGGATTGGATCAACGCCCTCTACACCAAGGAGATGGGCGTTGCCACGCTCAATCGCCAGCAGGTGGGAGAGGTTCTCGTCGATCTCAAACAGCGGATCAACGGCAATTTTTCCATCGTAGAGCAGGACAGCGGAAAGATCGTCCTGGAGAGCACATCCTGCCCCTTTGAGGACAAGGTGCTGGACCGACCCTCCATGTGCATGATGACCTCCAACGTCTTCGGGGTCATTACCGCTGCCAACCTGGGCTATGCCAAGGTGGTGCTTGAAGAAACCATTGCCAAGGGATGCGGGCATTGCCGAGTTGTTGTCCACACCCAACAGAGTCCCGATGCAGATGCTGCCCAGGGCCGGGAATATTACGGAAGCTAAGACATGCTGACCGAGCTATTTGCCGAGCTGAGCGGACCGTGGCCAGACGCCTGTTTCCTTGTCGCCAAGGACGGGAAGGTCGCTGCGGCCAACCCCGCTGGTGCAGCAATGCTCGGCCTGCCCCGCCAGGAAACCCCTGGCCGTAACCTTGCCAAATTTGTCGGCGAATCGGCCGAGGCGGTATCCGGCTATCTTGCCACCTGCGCCAAAAACAAACAACAGATGCCCGGCACCCTTTCCCGCCTGCTGCCAGACGGACAGGTTCTCCGATACAGCTGCTTCGGCCACCGGGTTCAGGCCCGCCCCACGGATTCGCCCCTAATTTTTCTCCGCTGCTCCCAGGCCAAAACCGTAAGCAACCGCTTCGCCGCCCTCAACCAACAACTGGAGCGGCAACTGGCGAGCCACCACCGGCTCATGGCCTCCCACACCATGTCGAAAACTATCCTGGACAGCATGGATGCCATGGTCTATGTGGCCGACATGCAGACCTATGAGGTCCTTTTTATCAACCGCTACGGCCAAGAGCTGCTGGGCGGCGACATCACCGGCACCATCTGCTGGCAGACCATCCAGCGCGACCAAACCGGGCCGTGCCCCTTCTGCACCAACAGCCTGCTCCTGACCCCGGCGGGAACTCCGGCAAAGGTCCACACCTGGGAATTCCGAAACACCACCACCAATCGCTGGTTTCACATCCACGATCACGCCATCCCCTGGCCCGACGGTCGTCTGGTCCGGCTAGAGATCGCCACCGACATCACCACCCGCAAAGAGGCCGAGGAAAAGGCCCAGCGTGATAAAGAACAGACCCAGGCCCTGCTCAATCTGGCCCGACAGCCATGGACCACCAAAAAGGCCATGGCCGAGTATGCCCTGGCCGAGGCCGGGCGGCTCACCAACAGCGCAATGGGCTATCTCCATTTCCGGCATGAGGATCAGCAGACCAGCGAGCTGTTTTCCTGGTCTACAGCGATAGAGGCCGAATTCCCGGCTGCGAAATCGAAACGCTATCCGCTGGAGCCGACCGGAATCTTGGCCGATTGCATTCGCCTCCGCCAACCGGTAATCCACAATGATCAGCCAACGATCCCCGACAAAAAAGGCTCCCCGGAAAGCGATTTCCCCATGCGCCACCAACTGAGCGTACCGATCTTTGACGGGGAGCGCATCGTGGCCATCATCGAGGTCGGCAACAAGAAACACCCCTACAATCAGGCGGACGCCAACCAGCTTTCCCAGTACCTGAACAGCGTCTGGACCATCATCAAACAGAAACTCGCCGAGATTGAGATCCGCAGCATCAAGGAGCAATGGGAAAAAACCTTTGACGCCATCGATGATGTCGTAACCATCCATGACCATGAGATGCGGATCGTCCGGGCCAACAAGGCGGCGGGCGCCCTGCTCGGGGTATCCCCGGCGGAACTGATCGGCAAGCACTGCTACGAGATATTCCGAGGCGGGTCCGAACCCTGCGCCGGTTGCCCGGAGATTCTTTCCCGCACGGATTTGAGCAACCACCGGGCAAACATCTGCCATGAGAATCTGGGCAAAACCTTTGCCGCGGCCACCTTCCCCCTTGTCGATGCAACAGGACTCACCGGCTTTGTCCACATCGCCAAGGACATCAGCGGACAGCTCGATATGGAGGTACGGCTGCGGCAATCCCAAAAGATGGAGGCCATTGGCACCCTGGCCGGCGGCATCGCCCACGACTTCAACAACATCCTGGCCCCCATCCTCGGCTACACCGAGCTGGCTCTGACCAGAATTTCGCCGCAGGAGGCCCTGGCCTCCGATCTGCAACAGGTCATCGGGGCCGCCCTGCGGGCCAAAGAACTGGTGCAACAGATTCTCGCCTTCAGCCGCCAATCGCCCAAGGAGCGAAAACCCCTCCAGCCGCATCTGGTGGTGAAGGAGGCGCTCAAACTGCTGCGAGCCTCCCTGCCGTCCACCATCGAGATTCGCGAGGAGATTTCCCCCGAGTGCGGGTCCATCATGGCCGACCCGACCCAGCTGCACCAAATCATCATGAACCTCTGCACCAACGCCTATCAGGCCATGCGGGAGAAAGGCGGAGTGCTGGGGGTGAGTCTCATAAAAGTGAGCATCGGGGAGGAGGACAGCAAGGTGGCCAGCTTCGAGCTTGCCCCCGGCAACTATGTGCTGCTCGAGGTCAGCGATACCGGCTGCGGCATGGACCACGCAACCATGGCCCGGATTTTCGAGCCCTACTTCACCACCAAGGCCACCGGAGAAGGAACCGGCCTGGGGCTTTCCGTAGTCCACGGCATTGTCAAAAGCCACCAGGGGCAAATCACCGTGTACAGCGAACCAGGCCGGGGCACGAATTTCCATGTCTATCTGCCCATGGTTGCAACGGCGGGTGTCCTGCCGATCGGAGCGGTCTGCCCGGAAACCATCCCCACCGGCACGGAGCGGCTGCTGGTGGTGGACGACGAGGAGATGATTACCAGTATGCTGCGGGTGATTCTGCAAAATCTCGGCTACCAGGTTACTATCTGTAGCGGCAGCTTGGAGGCCTTGGCCCTTATACAGCACGATCCTGCGGCCTTCGACCTGCTGATCACCGACATGACCATGCCCGGCCTGACCGGCTTCGAGCTGGCCCAGAAGGCGCTCGCCCTCCGCCCCGGCCTGCCCGTTATTCTCTGCACCGGATTCAGTGAACTGATCAACAAGGAACAAGCCAAGGCCATGGGCATCCGGGCCTACTTGATGAAACCGGTCTCGGTACGGGAACTGGCCCAGGCGGTGCGCAAGGCCTTGGACAAAACATAACCGCACTTATTTATGAGGCCGAATTTTGGTCCTTGCCAAAACCCCAAACCCGCGCTACTTTTTCCTTTCAAGCAACCACCCAGAAAGGAGAACTCCATGAAGTGCTTCGCTCTTTCCCTCGCAGCCCTGCTCCTTGTTCCCGCCTTGGCCAACCAGGCTTTTGCCGCTCCCAAAACCCGCTATGACGCGGCCACCCAGACCTGCCGGGTTCTGAGCGACGGCCCGCTGGATTGGGAGAGCCGCCCCTGGGGCGAGGGCGGCAAACTCTTTAAAGATGTCTGCAAGAGCTGCCACACTCGCAACAACGACAAAGGCGCCCCCTTTCTCTGGGTGGAATCA
>JAPLJH010000091.1 GCA_026388695.1 Deltaproteobacteria bacterium
CGGGCAGCTGACCTATGTCCGCACCTACCAGGGCACCCTGAAGAAGGGCGATTCCATCGTCAACGTCCGCACCGGCAAGAAGGCCAAGGTTGGCCGTCTGGTACGGATGCATTCCGACGATATGGAGGAGATCGACGAAGCAGGCTCCGGCGACATCGTAGCCCTGTTCGGCATTGATTGCGCCTCCGGCGACACCTTCACCAGCGGCGGGGATTACAACTTCTCCATGACCTCCATGCATGTCCCGGCGCCGGTTATCTCGCTTTCCATCACCCCGGTGGACAACAAGGCCCAGGACAACATGTCCAAGGCCCTGAACCGCTTTACCAAGGAAGACCCCACCTTCAAGACCTTTGTTGATCCGGAGACCATGGAAACCATCATCTCCGGCATGGGCGAATTGCATCTTGACGTGTACGTCGAGCGGATGAAGCGCGAATACAAGGCCGAGGTAACAGTGGGTGCACCCCAGGTTGCCTACCGCGAGACCATCACTCAGAAGGCCGAGTTCAACTATACCCACAAGAAGCAGACCGGCGGCTCCGGCCAGTTCGGTCGGGTTGCCGGCTACATCGAGCCCATGGAAGAGGGCGAATATGAATTTGTCGACAAGATTGTCGGCGGCTCGGTGCCCCGTGAGTACATTCCCTCCTGCGACAAGGGCTTCCAGAAGTGCCTGGACAAGGGGGCTCTCATCGGCGCCCATGTCACCGGGGTGCGCTGCGCCATCAACGACGGCGCCTCCCATGCCGTGGACTCCTCGGATATCGCCTTCCAGCTGGCCGCCATCGGCGGATTCAAGGAAGCATACCTCAAGGCCAAGCCGATGATCATGGAGCCGATCATGAAGGTTGCGGCTGAAGGCCCCTCCGAGTTCCAGGGCTCGATCATGGGCAGCCTGAACCAACGACGCGGCATCATCATCGGCAGCAACGAGGAAGACGCCTACACGGTCATCGAGGCCGAGGTTCCGCTTTCCGAGATGTTTGGCTATTCAACCGATCTTCGTTCCTTGACCCAGGGCAAGGCAGAGTTTACCATGGAATTTGCCACCTACCGGCAGGTGCCCAAGAGCGTTGCCGAAGAGTTGATCGCCAAGGCCCTGAAAAACAAAAAGCAGTAACTGTTCCGGTGGATAGACTGAAGGTTGCAGGTTTTCCGAATAGACTTCAGTCTAAATAACCAAGTCGTTACGACAAAAATAGGATACCGCCATGCTGAAAAAAGACCTGATTGAAAAGAATCCCATCCGCCACCTGAAGGGTGAAAGCGACGCCAAGGAATCCAGCCGGATGGGGTTGGTCATGGCACAGGCCGGCGCAGGCAAAACCGCGCTGCTGGTGCAGATCGCCCTGGACAGCCTGTTGAACGACAAGCAGGTTGTCCATGTCAGTGTCGGTCAGAGCCTGGACAAGACCAAGCTCTGGTACGACGACATGTTCAAGGATATCGCCGAGGGCTGCAAGCTTGAGAACGCCGGGGAAATCCACGACGCAATCATGCGCAACCGGATGATCATCACCTTCAACGAGTCCAAGTTCAGCCTGGCCAAACTGGAAGAGCGGCTGCACGACCTTGTGCAGCAGAACGTCATCAAGCCGAGCTGCATGGTGGTTGACGGCTTTGATTTTGTTAAAACCGAGCGCACGGTACTGGAAGGACTGCGGGAGATGGCCAAGGCCATGGACCTACAGATCTGGTTTTCCGCCGTCTGTAGCGATGAAGCCACCACAGCCGGGGTGCCTGCTCCCTGCAAGGGCATGGAAGATCTGTTCAACACCGTTGTCCTCCTTCAGCCCGTCCCGCAAAGCGACTGCCTCGAACTGAAAATCATCAAGGGCTCTGCGGCGGTGAGTAAATGCGGCAAGCTCCTCAAGCTTGATCCCCAGACCCTGATGATCAGGGAAGACTGCAAGTAAACCGTTTGCAATAAAAGATGAATCGGGACAAGGTGGGCGGCGCAAGCTGTCCACCTTTTTTGTTGACCTTTTCCCGAAGAAATGGCTACTCTTGCCAGAAAAATAGCCACTTACACCAGGACCGATAACACCCCATGAAATTCCGACCGTGCATTGACCTCCACCAAGGGCGGGTAAAGCAGATCGTTGGCTCCAGCCTCTCGGACGCACAACAGGGAAGCCTGACCACCAACTTTGCCTCGGACCAGCCAGCCTCCCATTATGCCGAGATGTATAAAGCGGACCGGCTGTTTGGCGGCCATGTGATCATGCTGGGCCCGGGCAACGAAGCTGCGGCCACCGAGGCCTTGCAGGCCTTTCCCGATGGGTTGCAGTTGGGCGGCGGCATCACGGCGGCCAACGCCGCCCATTGGCTCGATCTCGGGGCAAGCGCGGTTATTGTCACCTCGGCGGTGTTCAAGGACGGGGCCGTGCATGAAGACCGGCTTAAAGAGCTGGTCCGGACCGTGGGTAAGGCTCGGCTGGTCCTTGACCTCAGCTGCCGAAAAAAGGGAGATGCCTATTATATCGTCACCGACCGCTGGCAAAAATTTACCCAGGTGACGGTTTCCGAGGAGTCCCTCGGATATTTTGCCGACCATTGCTGCGAATTCCTGATCCACGCCGTTGACGTGGAGGGCAAATGCGCCGGCATTGAAGAGGACCTCACTGCGCTGCTCGGGCGCTTCAGCCCCATCCCCACCACCTATGCGGGCGGAGTGAAAAATCTTGCCGATCTCTATCGGGTCAAGGAGCTGGGCCTGAACCGCCTGGACGCCACCATCGGCAGCGCTTTGGATATCTTTGGCGGCACCGGCGTCACCTATGCCGAAGCGGTGGCCTTCAACAGACAGGAAGGATGCTGATCGTGGACCCGAACACCGATACCGCTGGGGAAACCGAACGCCTGACCCTCCAGGTGGACCGCGATCTTTTCCGGGCCTTTCAACGCTGCGTCTGGATCATTGTGAATGAAACCGGCCGGCCCCAAATTGAGATCATGAACGAAATGGTTCGCGATTTTCTGATAAAACACGATTGTTAACCCTCCCCTCCTTGACCGCACGGTTCACCTCAGCTACTATGGTCTAACCGTAAGCGATCATGGGCCTTAGCCTCCACTCTTATCCCGTAATTGCTTTCGCAAACTACAGCAACAGGTTCTGCCGATGCCCGGGGATCTCCTGACCAACGAACAGCGTTTCGCGCTGATCCAGAAATATATCGAGCGGATGCCGAGCCTGTCCACCACGGTGACCAAGGTTCTGGAGGTCTGCAATACCCCCAGCACCTCGGCCAACGACCTGAACCGGGTCATCGCCTTGGACCCGGTCCTGACCGGACAGGTGCTCAAGCTCATCAACTCGGCCTATTATTCCCTGCCCAACCAAATCAATTCCCTCACCCGGGCAATCATCATGCTCGGAATCAACACCGTGAAAAATCTGGCCTTGAGCACCGCGGTCCTTGGCAGCATGGGCCGGGAAGATTCCTTTCGCTCGCTGTCCATGGACGCGTTTTGGACCCACTCCCTCTGTGTGGGGGTCATGGCCAAGGCCCTGGCTGGTCTCAAGGGAATCCCCGGCATGATGCAGGAGGAATTCTTTGTGGCCGGGCTACTCCACGATCTGGGAAAAATCCCGCTGAACAACTGTTTTGCCGAGGAATATCGGCAGGCCATGGAGTTGTCCTCCCTTGAGCAGGGGCCATTGTCGCAAGCCGAGGAGATGATGCTGGGCTTCGATCATAGCCGAGCCGGGAAGATGATTGCCGACAAGTGGCAGCTTAACCTTGGGCTCACCGAACTGCTCCGCTTCCACCACACCCCGGAAAAAGCCTCGGCAGATCATCGGCAGCTGGTTGCCGTGGTGGCTCTGGCAAACATCTACGCCAACCTCTTTGACGTCGGGTCCGCCGGGGACCGCTATCCGGATATGTCCCGGATCAACGAGCTTCTCGCCCAGGTCGGCCTGAAATGGCTTGATCTTTCAAGCCTGCACCTGGTTGTGGAGCAGGAAATCGAAAAGGCCCAGATTTTCCTCCAGGTCGCCAGGGAGACATCATGAGCATCCAGATCAAATTTTGGGGGGTCCGGGGCTCCATCCCCTGTCCCGGACCAAAAACCATGAAATACGGCGGGAACACGGCCTGCATCGAGCTGCGCTTTCCAGAGGTCAACCGCCTCATCATCATCGACGCCGGTTCCGGTCTCCGGGAGCTGGGCAATTTTATAATGGCCAACGATTTGAAGAAAGGCCCGATCAGCACGGATATCTTTCTGACCCATACCCACTGGGATCACATCATGGGGTTTCCCTTCTTCACCCCCATCTATGTGCCGGGCAGCAGCATCAGGGTCCATGGCCCGGTCAGTTTTGAGGGCGACACCCTGGAAAAAATCGTGGGCGGGCAGCTGACCTACCGGTATTTCCCGGTGCGCCAAGCAGAGCTTGCCGCCAAGATTGAATATATTGATCTCAAGGAGGGGGTGCGCGATCTAGGCGACGGCATTACGGTCACGGCAAAATACCTGAATCATCCCATCCTCTGCCTGGGTTATCGCTTTGCCTTCCGAGGAAAGTCGATCTGCACGGCCTATGACACCGAGCCGTTCCGCAATGTTTTCTGCACGGACCAGGAAGACCCTTCCTATGACGAAGGCATGGCCACCGAAGGCGAATTGGTGGCCCAGGAACAAAATGGGGTTTTAGAACAGTTTTTTTCCGGGACAGATCTTTTGGTGCACGACTCCCAGTACACCCACGCAGAATACACGGGTAAATTTCTGGGCTGGGGCCATTCCTCTTTCGAACATGCCGTTGCCGCAGCCCAGCACGCCGAAGTGAAAGCCCTGGCCCTGTTTCACCATGACCCCATGCGCACCGACGAGCAGATCGACGCCTTGACGGAAAGATATTGTGTTACGTCAGGGCAAGGCACCACGGAGATCTTCTTTGCCAGGGAAGGCGTGACGCTGGAGATTTAAGGAGGCTAAAGGCTAAAATGTTATAGTTCTCCGACAATAATGTCGATGGGGATTGTGACAGAATATCAAGGAGAAACAACAAGGCACGACAGGAAACCGGCAGGGGGAGACAATGGTTATTTCCGATGAGATCAAATTTCCACGACCGATCAGGATCGATCCGTATAGGTCGGAGAAAAAGGTCGACCCCATTGACGGCCTCGCCCCGGTGGCGCGCATCGGGGCCTTCACCCGGGAATGGCAGCGCAACAGGGAGGAGCGCCGTCGGCAGGAGCCATCTCTTTTTCCCTCCACCGAAGAAACTGCGGTGCGGCGTCTGGTGGAACAGGTCAACACCCACCTGGAAAATCAAAAAATCCTCATCCATCTTGTCCTGATCAAAGACGAACACGGCTATTCCCTTGATGTCTATGACTGCACCTACAATGATCGATGCTCCATTATCGGCGATGTA
Organism: Deltaproteobacteria bacterium; assembly: GCA_026388695.1. Classification (GTDB taxonomy): domain Bacteria; phylum Desulfobacterota; class Desulfobulbia; order Desulfobulbales; family Desulfurivibrionaceae; genus Thiovibrio. Next base: position 5,399 of record JAPLJH010000091.1, read on the forward strand.
GTCATTGATCTGAACGATCTGCCGGTTCTCCTCAAAAACCTCCAGCAGGAAGCCGGTCTTCTCCTCGACACCATCTCATAATCCGCCCCTCTCCCCGCATATTTTTCTTATTGAAATCTGAATTGAAACATGCTACCAATGCCATTCATATTCTGAATGACCATTCAGGATTTAGGGGTTTTCCCCTAAAGAACAGGGGCCGCAAGAAGGGAAATCATGCTGTTGCAAGAACTGCTCATCGAAAATAAGGGCGAAATTCTGGATGCTTGGGTCGATCAGGTACTGACGACCTACCCGGAGGATGGCGCTCGGATTTTCAAGAAAGAAAAGGACCAGTTTGCCAACCCGGTGGGCTATGCCGTAAAAAACAGCCTCTGGGAAGTATACGCCTTGCTTTTTGAAACAAACGAGGCCGAAAAGATCGTTGCCGCCCTGGAACAGATGGTTCAGATCCGCGCGGTACAGACCTTTGCCCCATCCGAAGCGGTCTCCATGGCCTACACCTTGAAAAAGGTGGTCCAGGCGGTGTGCCGAAAAGAAAAAGTAGCGGACCTTGACGGCTGGCAGGCGTTTGAAGAAAAGGCCGATATCCTGGCCTACACCCTGTTCGACCTGTATGCCGCCTGCCGGGAAAGGCTTTACCAGACCCGGATCGCGGAAATCAAAAGTGGAAACCACATCACCACGGACGGCGGTTGCCCTTCGAAGCTGATGGACAAAATGGCCCCAAAGGCGGAACTTAAGCCGTTGCAACAAAACAATATTGTCATCTGATTGGTATATCCGGCATAAGAAGCCGTTACGAACCGACCGGAAAACGCTTGTTTCGTAACGGCTCCTAAAACCATTAATGTGTAACCATGATGCGAGGTAACAGTAAATGAGAATCCTGAGTCCATTCATCGCAGTGTTGGCGCTTATCGCGGTCGCCTTGGTGGCCGCCCAAGTGCCGGGTGGGCAGGCATTGACGGGGATCATCTTGCCCTATCTTGCCTTTGCCCTCTTCCTGGGAGGGTTTGCCTATCGCGTGCTGTACTGGGCAAAATCTCCGGTTCCCTTCCGGATTCCGACCACCTGTGGTCAGGCCAACTCCCTGCCCTGGATCAAACAGAACAAGATCGACTGCCCCTCCAGCAAACTCGGGGTCATCGCCAGGATGTTCCTGGAGGTCTTCCTGTTCCGCTCCCTGTTCCGCAACACCAAGGCGGAGATGCACGAAGGCCCCAAGCTGGTCTACGGCTCTAGCAAGTTTCTCTGGCTGTTTGCCATCCTGTTCCACTACTGTTTCCTGGTTATTATTCTCCGGCACATGCGGTTGTTCATGGACCCGGTCCCCGGCTTTGTCGCGGCCCTTGAGTTCGGCGACGGATTCTTGCAGATCGGCGCGCCGGTTTTCTACCAGACCGACGCCATCTTTCTCGGCGCCATCGCCTTTTTGTTCCTCCGCAGAGTGATGCTTTCCAACATCCGGTACATCTCGCTGCCCGGCGACTACTTCCCCCTGTTTCTGATCTTCGGCATCGCCTTCACCGGCATCCTGATGCGCTATGTCTTCAGGGCCGACGTGGTGGCGATCAAGCAGTTGACCCATGGCCTGGCCACTTTCTCCCCGACCATCGCCGCTGGGCAGATCGGCTCGATCTTCTTCATCCATGTTTTCTTGGTCTGCGCCCTGCTGATCTATATCCCCTTCAGCAAGCTGATGCACATGGCTGGCGTCTTCATGAGCCCCACCCGGAACATGATCAACAACAGCCGGATGGTCCGGCACATCAATCCGTGGAATGATCCCAACATCAAGCCGCATTCTTACGCTGCCTACGAAGACGAGTTCAGGGAGTTCATGAAGGAAGGCGGAATACCCGTTGAGAAGGAATAAGAACAATGGCAATCATGAAAGCAGATAAACTCGGTGTAAGCGTTGCGAAGGCCCCGTCCATGATGACCGGGGCTGTTCCGAAAAACGACTGGTGGGATGTCCCGGCTAATTTCAAGCCCGGCAATTATGCCTACCCTGCCAAACAGGAAATTGTTGAATACCACAAGTTCCCCAATCCCAGGCTCTGGGACCCAGAAAGCGATGACTGGAAGCTGCCGGAAAACTGGCAGGAGATCATCCTTCAGGGTCTCAAGGAACGGCTGGACAAGTTCCGCTCCCTCAAGATCTTCATGGACTGCTGCGTACGCTGCGGCGCCTGCGCCGACAAGTGCCACTTCTTCCTCGGCACCGGCGATCCGAAAAACATGCCGGTGCTCCGGGCCGAGCTTCTGCGTTCCGTATACCGGAACGACTTCACCCTGGCCGGCAAGCTTCTCGGCAAGATGGCTGGCGGTCGTGAGATGACCTTCGGGGTGCTGAAGGAATGGTTCATGTACTTCTACCAGTGCACCGAATGCCGCCGTTGCTCGGTGTTCTGCCCCTACGGCATCGATACCGCCGAAATCACCATGATGGGCCGCGAGCTCCTCCATCTGGTGGGGGTCAACATCAACTGGATCCTGGAGCCGGCTGCCAACTCAAACCGCACCGGCAACCACATGGGACTCCAACCCCACACCTTCAAAGACAACATCGAGTATCTCTGCGACGACATCGAGGAGATCACCGGCATCCGTTGCAACCCGACGTTTAACCGCAAGGGCGCGGAAGTACTGTTCATCACCCCCTCGGCGGATGTGTTCGCCGAGCCTGGCATCTACACGGCCATGGGCTACCTGCTGCTCTTCGAGCACATCGGCTTGGATTACACCTTCAGCACCTACGCCTCGGAGGGCGGCAACTTCGGCCTCTTCACCAACAACGAGATGATGAAGAAGCTCAACGCCAAGATGTACGCCGAGGCCAAGCGTCTGGGGGTCAAGTGGATTCTCGGCGGCGAATGCGGCCACATGTGGCGGGTGCTCCATCAGTACATGGACACCATGAACGGCCCGGCCGACTTCCTGCAAGTCCCCACCTCGCCGATTACCGGGACGGTATTCGAAAACGCCGCCTCCACCAAGATGGTCCATATCAGCGAGTTCACCGCGGATCTGATCAAGCACGGCAAGCTGAAGCTTGATCCGAAACGCAACGATCACCGGATTGCAACCTATCATGATTCCTGCAACCCGGCTCGCGCGATGGGCTTGCTTGAAGAGCCCCGGTATGTCTTGAAGAATGTGTGCAATAATTTCCATGAGATGCCGGAAAACACCATCCGTGAATCAACCTTCTGCTGCGGGAGCGGCACCGGTTTGAACACCGATGAGATCATGGAACTGAGAATGCGGGCAGGCCTGCCAAGGGCCAATGCGGTCAAACATGTACGCGACAAGCATGCAGTCAATATGCTTTCCTGCGTATGCGCCATTGACCGCGCCACCTTGACGAGCCTGAACAACTACTGGAATCCCGATGTGGAGGTCTGCGGCGTGTCTGAGTTGGTTGGCAACGCCCTGGTCATGGAGGGAGAAAAAGAGCGTGAAACGGGTCTCCGTTTTGAGCCACTTGCA